>JAFTCZ010000029.1 GCA_017454425.1 Clostridia bacterium
CCTCTATTTATTAAAACTATCTTTTAATGATACGGTTTGATTAAATTCTAACTTGCCGTCTTTGTTTACCAAATAATAATATCCTTTGCGAATAAATTGAAAACGACTTCCTTGCATACAAGTGCCAAGATATTCTTCGGCTTTGGCATTTAATACCTGCCAAGAATCGGGATTAAATGCTTCTTCAAGATTGTCTTTTTCAAACTTGACATCTGGTCTAAACAATGTGCCAAATTGATTGACGGTGACATCAAGTGCGGTTTTTGCATTAACCCAATGAATTGTACCCTTAACTTTTATGCCGCTTGTGTCATTTCCGCTGCGAGATTCGGGATAATATGTGCACTCTAGGTGGTCAATATTGCCATCTTTGTCTTTGACAACCCTGTCACACTTTATGATGTATGCACCCTTAAGCCTTACTACTCCGTCTGGTTTTAAGCGGAAGTATTTATTTGGGGCATCTTCCATAAAGTCTTCACGCTCGATGTACAACTCGTTCCCAAAAGTTGTTGTGTGTGTGCCTGCGTTTTCATCATTTGGGTTGTTTTCAATTTCAACTTGTTCACTGCCCTCATAGTTTGTGATAACAACCTTTATTGGGTCTAACACGGTCATAACGCGAGTTGCGGTATTGTTAAGTTCGGTGCGAATACAATATTCTAACAAACTGCTGTCAACAACCGCCCCCGCAACGCCAATGCGAGAAATAAAATCGCGCAAGCTTGATGGCGTATATCCGCGTTTTCTTAATCCCCTTACAGTTGGAAAGCGTGGGTCGTCCCAGCCTGTTGCCTTGCCCATTTCAACAAGTTTTCTTAAATATCGCTTGCCTGTGATTGTATTGGTGATGTTTGTGCGAACAAATTCAATTTGCCTTGGCTTTACCTTGTTTGGCAAATCGCAGTTGTTTACGACCCATTCGTACAGCGGGCGGTGGTCCTCAAAGTCATCTGAACACAATGAGTGTGTAATGTTTTCAAAAGCATCTTCAAGTGGATGTGCAAAATCGTATAAAGGATAAATGCACCACTTTGTTCCTTGACGATAATGGGCAGTATGATCAATACGATAAATAACAGGGTCACGCATGTTCATGTTTGGGCTTGACATATCAATTTTTGCTCGCAAACACTTCTCTCCGTCGGCATATTTATCTTCCCTCATCTCCTTAAAAAGGCGTAAGTTTTCATCAATTGCGCGGTTGCGATAAGGACTTTCTTTTCCGGGTTCGGTAAAAGTTCCTCGATATTCATTAATTTGCTCGGGAGTAAGGTCATCTACATATGCAAGACCTTTTTTAATAAGTGTTGTGGCACAATCATACATTTTTTCGTAGGTGTCACTTGCAAAAACAAGATTTTGCCATTTATACCCAATCCAAGAAATGTCTTCTTGCCAACCATTGACATATTCTACATCTTCTTTTTTGGGGTTGGTGTCGTCAAAACGAAGGTTTGTATATCCCCCAAATTTTTCGGACATTGCAAAGTTTATGGCAACACCTTTTAAGTGGCCTATGTGCATATAACCATTTGGCTCGGGTGGGAAGCGAGTTACAACATGGTCTAGGCCATATTTTAACATATCTTTCTTTATTTCTGCTTCAATAAAATTGTCGGTCTCAATCTTCTCAATTTCGGCCGGTGTTAATGTCTTCATTAAATGTTCTCCTATATAAATACAAATACAATAGTATTTTAGCCTTTATGGTAACAAAAGTCAAGTATGATTTTGAGTATTTGAACAAAAAACAAACAAAAAGCATAGTATTGTGCTTTTTTGACAAACTAACTTGCAGGAGCACATTATGACAATAGAACAAAAAACGCAAAACATCAAGCAATATCTTAATAACTCTCAAGACATAACCACTCGAACTTTTATTTGCAAAAACGATACAAAATGTGGTCTTGTTTTTATTGATAGTGCGGTTGATAAGTTGCTTTTGTCATCTAGTGTCATCGACCCTTTGCAAAAATTTGAATGGACAAACAACAAAGACAACGATATAACAACCATTCAGGAAAGCATAATTGCCTACACTTCGGTTGCAACAACAAAAACAATAAAAGAGACAATAAGCAACATCTTAAATGGTTTTTGCGCAGTGTTGTTTGATGATTGCGACACAATACTTATGGTAGAATGTGCAAAATGGGTTACTCGCCTTCCGTCCGAACCCCCAACAAGTGCCGTCATACACGGCCCTAGGGAGGGTTTTGTTGAAGATGTAACAACAAATCTTGCCCTTCTTCGCAAACGCCTAAAAACAAAAGAACTAAAAATAGAACAACTTGTGATTGGGCGCGAAACCGCCACAGAAGTGCGAGTTTGTTATCTAAACAACATAGCCGACCCAACAATTGTTCAAAAAATTGTTCAAAAGCTTAAAAAAATTGATATTGACGGAGTTGTTGACAGCAGTTATCTTGCCGCTTTTTTAGGCGACAACAGGGGCTCACTGTTTAAGCAAGTGGGAACAGCCGAAAAGCCCGATATAGTTGTTGCAAAAATGCTTGAAGGACGGGTGGCAATAATTGTAGATGGCTCGCCATTTGTATTAACACTTCCTTTTTTGTACATCGAAGATTTGCAAAGCAGCAATGATTATTATCTCTCACCCGCTCATGCAACATTTATGCGCTTTATGCGTTGCTTTGGATTGTTTGGTGCAATTATTTTGCCCGGGTTGTATGTTGCGCTTTTGGTTTATCACTATGAGATAATACCAATTAAACTGCTAATTACAATCACAAACTCGATTCAAGGAATTCCGCTGCCCCCCTTTGTCGAAGTTTTGTTTATTATTGTGATGTTTGAATGTTTGTACGAAGCAAGCCTGCGTATGCACCGCTATATTGGGCTTGCGCTGTCTATTGTTGGTGCAATAATACTTGGTGACACGGCGGTAAAAGCTGGGCTTATTAGTTCACCGGGGGTGCTGGTGGTTGCTGTTGCAGGAATGTTAAGTTACACCGTGGCCGACCAATCTGCACAAATATCCGTCCTAAGGGTTATTTTTACAATAATTGGCGGAATTTTTGGGTTGTTTGGATTAATTCTTGGTGGAATGGTGCTTATTTCTTACCTTGCATCAATGACATCATACAACACGCCCTATCTTGCCCCAATGTCACCCTTTATTTTGCAAGATCAAAAAGATGCAATCTTCAAGCGTTCGCTAAACCAGCAAAAACTGCGACCAAAATCTATTCCAAACACAAACGCAAGGAGGCAAAACTGATGACAAAAATCACAACAAATCAATATATTCTTATTGCTGTTTTTTGCATACTTACATCAAAATTGATGACAATGCCTGCCGTTGTTTTTGAGTTTGCACAAAAAGACGCAATTTTTAGCATAGCACTTAATGTGATTATTGATGTGTGCATAGTACTGTGCATAACTGCCCTAATAAAAAAATATCCAAACATAACTTTTTTTGAATTGTTAAAACAAAAAATTAAGCGTGCGGGTGCAATTATTGTAGGAACAATAATATGTGCTTTCTTATTATTAAAAGGCATATTTTTATTGCAAGAAACTATCTCATTTTTCACTCTTGCTTTGTATGAAAACACAAACTTTTTGATGCTTTTTATACCAGCACTACTTTGCATTATGTATATATCTTACAAGGGGTTAAGTGCCATTGGACGCAGCATAGATATTTATTGGATTTTTGTATTTTTTGCTCTTGTTATTCTTTTTGTAATCAGTGTTATGCAGGTTGACGCAACAGCCAACTTGCCATATTTTGAAAATGGAATAAAACCAATAATTAAAGGTAGTATGCACTCACTTTTTTATGTTGGCAATGGTATTGTGTTGCTGTTGTTTATGGGACAGGTTGAACAAAAGCCCAAACTTATGCGTTATACTTCTATGTTGTGCATTTTTATGGGCTTTTTTGTAATTGCAAACAATTTTATATTTTTGTGCTTGTTTAAGGATTTTGTGCCATACTGCACTTTTGCAGTCAGCCATTTATCACAATATAATCCATTTGTAACCGAACTTGGACATGGTGGTTGGTTTAGCATAATAGAAAGCACAATAAATCTTATTTTTATGACATCAATATACTACTATGCAGTTAGACAATATGTACAATTATTAAACATTCATAACAAGTTTGTGACCACGATAATTGTTGGTGCGTTGTATGTTGTTGTTATGTTGTTGTATGGTTTTGATTTGTACAGATTATTAAACTTTGTCAAGTACTATGCATATTGGTATAACATAATTTTAATACCACTTGTGTTTGTTGTATGCATAGTATTGCAACTAGCGTACAAAAAGCCAGCAAACAAAGTGCATATGGGGGTAAAACAAAATGCAAAAGTTTAGACTTGCTCATGTTTTGTGGGCCGTTGCTTTTGGGCTTGTGTTTTTGCTTTTGCCATCGTCTATCACCACCCCATCTCAGTATGGCAACACGGTTTTTGCTGTGGGACTTGGAGTTGACAAAAGTGACGATGATACACAACTTTCATTAAGTGCACAAATTGTTGCTGCAAAACCAAATGCCACATCTTCCGACAGTTATCAAATAGTTAGTGCTGATGGTGTTGATATTGTAGAGGCAATAGAAAACATGCGAAAGCAAATTGGCAAACTTTTGGGGCTTTCGCATTGTTATGTAGTTGTTGTAAGTGATGATGTATGCAACGA
>JAFTCZ010000030.1 GCA_017454425.1 Clostridia bacterium
CTTGAAAGTAATAATAAAGAACTACAAGAAAAGATTTCAATTAGACAATTAACAGTTATTAAACCACTTGATGAAAACTTGGTTTATGACTTTTTATGTTCGTTCAAAGATATAGATGAAAGCAACACTTTGGCAAAACAAAGAATGATTGATTTATTTGTCAATCGTGTTGTGCTTTTTGATGACGGAACAATGACAATTTATTACAATGCAACTGGTGATAAAGGCAAACAATTAAAGATTTCAGATACTCCAGATGTATCGAAAGAAATTGAATATATTGAACAAAAAAAGAATAACCCAAACCCTAAGGGTTCGGATTATTCGCTAATGGCGGAGAGAGCGAGATTTGAACTCGCGCTACGATTGCTCGTACTAACACCTTAGCAGGGTGCCCCCTTGGACCTCTTGGGTATCTCTCCATATTGGTATTGACCAAAATGCATATCTTGGTAACACTAAATATAACAAAATATGCAAGAATAGTCAATAGTTTTAATTGCTTTTTTGCCAAAGTTAGCGAAAAGTTTTGTGTTATTTTGCCGATAGATAAAAACAAAAAGAGCCCCAAAATGCTCTTTTGTTTGTAAATATTATTTTTGTTTTTGGAATTTGCCATTCATCTTGCGAACGCTTAGTGACACATTCTTTTTGTTTGCCAAATCTTTTGCAACAGCCAAAGCCTCGGCCTTGGTCGCACAGCGTTTGCTTGCGCGGCCGCTGCCTTGTTGTTTGACAACCCAATTGCCAGCGTCTTTGTCATAGGTTACAGTATATTTAAGTGCGTTTACTGCTTGTTCGGCAATTTCTTCAACTTTTTTTGCTGGGGTTTTTGCAGGTTTTGCTTCGGTTTTTTGTTTTTGTGGGGCAGTTGCCTTTTTTTCGCTTGTTTTCGCTGGCTTTTTGTCTGCTTTTTTCTCTGCAGGTTTTTCTTTCTTTTCTGCTTTTGGAGCTTGCTCAGTCTTTGTTGGTTGTTTTTCAGCTTTTACCTTAGCAGATTTGTTTTTTGTTTGTTTTGGCCTACCACGCTTTGCGGCAGTTACTTTTTCTTCTTTATTCTCTTGTTTTTTTTCTTCCAAATTCTCGGTTTGTTCGTCTAGTTTTTCTTCAGATTTTTTTGGCTGTTTTTCTTCTTGTTTTTGTTCGTTATCTTCAACTTTTTGTTGCTTTGGGTGAGTTTGTTTAACCGCAATAACAATAACAGTAACAAGCAAACCAATTGCCAAAACCAACAAAACAAACAAATACCAATATTGTGCCATAAATTCTCCAAATGGCTTGGCTGCTGCCAATAAACTGTTTACCTCCATAAACAATCCTCCTATGTATGTATGTTTATATTTTGATTATACTAATTAAAAAAATTTTTTACAACTAAATTTTAATACTAACTTGACAAAATTTTTATTTTTTATAACAAATATACGATTTTTTGCAAAAATGCACTTATTTTGTTTTGAAAAAAAGGGCAAGAATTGTATAATTTATTTAAGAATTTTTGAGGTGAGTGTATGCCAAAAATACTGCTAAGGCTTATGCTAATTGCAATATGTTTGTGCAGCGGCGTGTTGTTGTTTGCTGCTTGTGACCAACAAAGCCCAGAGGCCAAGGGCATAAGCATCGAAACTTTGCCTGACACAATTTTGTACACTGTTGGGCAAGAGTTGTCATTAACAGGTGGGCAATTAAAAGTTTTGTACGAAGACGATAGCACAAAGCTGTTTCCTATGTCGCTTGCAACACCTAGTATTTCACAATTTAATAATGCTGTTTCCGAACAACAAGTTGTGTTAACATTTTTGGGGTTTACCACAAGATTTAGCGTAGTTGTCAACAAAGGAACCTTGCAGCCTGTATTAAATAGTTCGGGCACGCAAAATAATATTCCTGTTGTTTATTCGGCCTACACCGGTGGGCAACAAGATTTTTCGGGGTTAGATATGTTGTCTTTACCCGATGAAAATTTAACCGTGGAATATAAATACAAAAACACAAGTCATGATGGAGATTTTGTGTCAACACCGCCAACAAATGCTGGCGAATATCTTGTTGAAATAAATATTGCCGAATCTCAAAATTATAACGGCATAAAATTAACAAGTTATTTTGTTATTCAAAAAACAAGTTTGTTTGATTTAACCACAAATAACGAAAATCTTAATTATGACAACATTGCTCTTAACACCCAGTACGGCAAATACGGAGAGGGCGCAAATCTTTCGGGTTTTTGGAGATATGCAAATGGAAGTTTGGGTGATGCGCCATTGCCCGCAAGCGTTAGTGCAGAACTGCAATATGCTTACAAAAAAGTTGGAGAAAGCGAATATACAACAATTCCTAGGCGCACAACAGATGGCTCACATGTGGCAAACCTAGATGTGGGCGAGTATGATATTCGCATATCTTTGTATGGTGACAGCAACATAGAAGACTATGTTTATGTGTTTAGGTATATAATAACTCAAGCAAATCTCACAAGAGGCCAAGATTTTGATTTGTACCTAACAGACGGCACAAACACTACTTTGCTTGATGCAACCCAAGCACTTCCTGTTGTTGCATATACTGCAGGCAAAACTTATTCATTAACCCTTGTGTCTTATGTTGGCGAAGGAATAACTCTTAACAGTGGAACAATTTATTATGCCGGCAACAGCACCTCGGGTGATACAACACTAGCGCCATCTGGGGCGGGTGAGTATAGGGTGGTGTACAGCGTTAGCGGAAACACAAATTACGCTGGCATAACAACTGAAGTAGTACGCTTTACTTTCGAATAGCGGGTCAAATAAAAAAACACAACACTTTTTGTGCTGCGTTTTTTATTTATACAACTTTTTCTATTTCGCCAATAAATACATAATGTCCTTGTGGGTTAGGATAGTTTTGTTTTTTGGTTTGTTTGTCCATGTTGTTTAGGTCAAATTGACCAACATACAATTTTTTACATACAAAAGTTTGAGAGGCCTCATTAAAGGTTATTCCGGTATCCAAAAATTTTGGTGTAAGCGAAATTTCTTGCATTTTGTTTGTGTCTCGTCCAGATTTTGTGCCCAAAATTTGCAAGTCTTTTTTATATTTTTTGTCA
>JAFTCZ010000031.1 GCA_017454425.1 Clostridia bacterium
ATATATTGCTCTAGATTGGTGCTGCCAACTATATATCCGCACAGCACCCCATCATCTACCGCAACAATAACATTGTCGGGCTCGTAGTCTAGATAATAATCAATAAACATATAACAAACGCACTCTAGTTTGCCTTTGTTTTTGCCGTGATAAGTTGCTTGACTTTTGCAAATGTCTCGCAAAATTTCCCTATCTTCTGGCTTGTATTTACGATATTCTACCATACACCAACCTCGCTGACTATAATAATTAAGTATATCAATAAAAATATAAAATTAATAGCAATTTGTGCAACTTTTGAAACAAAAAAGCCCCTTTAATAGGACTTTTTGTAAAATTTAAGCTAAAGGAATTTTTTCGCCGTCTTTGTCGGTAAAAGAACTGCAAAGTATCATAATAAAGTCAACAAGCACACCAATGCCAAACAATCCGCCAGTAAGAAGCCACAATACTCCTGTGCCAATTTTGCCTACCATAAAGCGGTGCACGCCTAGTGCCCCAAAAAAGAAACACATAATAGCCAAAAACCAACCCTTGCGAACAATGCTTTCTGCCCCTTCATTTGTTATGACAGTTGCCTTAACAACTGCTGGTTCACCACAGTTTGGGCAAGTTTGCGCATTGTCGTCCATTTCTTTGCCACATTTTCTACAAAACATAAAATTTCTCCTTTGTATGTTTATGATTTTATTTTAGCACTGTATAATTTTTTTGGCAAATAATTTGCAAAAGAATAATGTTTTTACAATTATATTTATTTTGATATTTGTTTTGGGGGTTATTTTGACAAAAACACTTGATTTAAGAATTGCAATGTACTATAATTGACACACAATAATAATGTTTTTTTGTTAAGGAGAAAAAATGCTGGACATTAATTTTATTAAAGAAAATATTGAACTTATGAAAGACAACATCAAAAAGCGCAACATGAAATGTGATATTGATGCTGTTGTCAAGGCATATGACGAATATTTCAAACTTCAACGCCAAATTGAAGAAATTAACCAAAACATCAACCAAAACATCAAAGACTTAAAAACCGTATCTGGTCAAGACCGTGATATGCTTGTTGCTCGTGGACGCGCATTAAAAGAAGAATATAAGCAAGTTAACGAATTATTGGCACCTGCAAAAGATAAATACAACGAACTTATGCTGACTGTGCCAAGCACTATGGCACCCGACACCCCTATTGGTGATGATGATAGTGGAAATGTAGAAGTTGACAAGTTTCTCGAGCCTACAAAATTTGACTTTGTGCCAAAATCTCACCTGGAACTTGGTCAAGCGCTAGACCTTATTAATATGGAAGATGCAACGAAAGTTGCAGGTACAAAATTTTATTATCTTAAAAACCAACTTGTTCAACTAGAGTTGGCACTAGAAATGTGGGCAATTAACAAACTTATTTCAAAGGGCTTTACCCCACTTATCACCCCAGACCTTGCAAAAACATCTATTTTACAAGGCTCGGGCTTTAACCCACGCGGAGCAGAAAGCAATATATACAAGCTTGAGGACATGGACCTAAACCTTATTGCCACAGCCGAAATTACCATTGGTGGTATGAACGCCGAAAAACAACTAAATCTCGAAGACTTGCCACTAAAATATGTGGGAATTAGCCACTGCTTCCGCCGTGAAGCTGGTGCGGCAGGTGCCCTAGATGCAGGGCTTTATCGCGTTCACCAATTTACAAAAGTTGAGATGTATCAATTTACAACAGTAGATGAC
Organism: Clostridia bacterium; assembly: GCA_017454425.1. Next base: position 1,738 of record JAFTCZ010000031.1, read on the forward strand.
GGCGAGCGTGCACTGCAAGAACTTTTGGGCATCGAAAAAGAGATTTATCAAGACCTAAAAATTCCTTATCGTGTTGTTCGCATTTGTTCGGGTGACATGGGTGCACCTGCATACAAAAAATATGACATCGAAGCATGGATGCCTGGTCGCGGCAAAAATGGTGCCTATGGTGAGGTAACTTCTGTTGGTAACTTTACTACTTTTCAATCTCGCCGCTTAAAAATCACATACAAAGACAAAGCTGGCAAAAAACAATACATCAATACCCTTAACGGAACAGCAATTGCCCTTACCCGCACAATGCTTGCAATTATGGAAAACTATCAGCAAAAAGATGGAAGCATAAAAATTCCTGAGGTTTTGCAAAAATACACAGGTTTTGATGTTATTAAAAATACAAAAAATAAATAACTTGCAAAAATACACAAATTGTGTATTTTTTTGTTTTTACAAACTTTTTATGTTTATTGACAAGATGCCCTTAACATGTTAACATTATAAAAAGAGGTAGTGCTATGGGGAAATATAAAATTAAAAACAGTAACATAAAAACTGTTTCAAAAAAGGTTGTGGC
>JAFTCZ010000032.1 GCA_017454425.1 Clostridia bacterium
AAAATTGATGTCTTTTAAGATATAATTTTCGGCATTTGGATACTTAAACGCTACATTAACAAATTCTATTTTGCCTTTTTGTGCTGTACTCTCTTTGCCACTACCATCAACAATAGAAGAATTTGTATTTAATACTTCGTTAATACGCTTTGATGCCACAAGTGCCCTTGGCAACATAATAAACACAACAATTAGCATAATAAACGAAATAACAAGTTGCATTGCATATGACATAAACACAACCATATCACCAAACAAAGTTGCTTTTTCGGCAACGCTGCCTGCGCTTTGAATTATGCCTGCGCCAAGCCAATAAATACCCAAACTTAGGCCACTTGACAGAAGTGACATAAAAGGCAACATAAACGCCATAGATTTGTTGATAAACAATTCGTTGTTGGTAATATCTGTGTTTGCTTTTTCAAATTTTTGTTCTTGATATTTTTCGGCATTAAAAGCACGAACAACGCGCATACCATTTAGGTTTTCGCGTGAGGCACGATTAAGGTTGTCGGTTAGGGTTTGCACTTTGCGATATTTTGGCAAAACTGCAATAATCAAAATGGTTACGGCAATAATTATTGCAAGCACTGCCCCACCCACTAGGGCTGTCCACTGCCAACTTTTTGTAAGTATTATTGATAACGCCCAAATTGCAGTAACAGGGGCGCGCACCAACACAACAAGGCCAAAAGACACAAGCATTTGAATTTGGGTTATGTCATTTGTTGTGCGTGTTATTAAGCTTGAAGTAGAAAACTTGTTAATTTCGTTTTGCGAAAAACCCAAAACTTTTTTGTAAACACTTTCTCTTAATTTTGCGCCAAACCCGCCCGCAACTTGTGCAACAAAAAAGGTTGCAACAACAGAAGCAACACCACTGCAAACCGCACACAAAAGCATCATTCCACCCGGAGCCATAAGATCTTGCCAACTTGCGCCTGTATATAATTTTTCGGTTATTTCGGACATATATGAAGGAAGCTTTAGGTCAAGCCACACAGACAACACAACAAATCCTGCAACAAGCAAAACAAACAACCATTCTTTTTTGCTTAATAATCTAAACAATCTTAACATTTTTCACCCATTAATAAAAAATAAAAATATTCAACAAGCCATTGTTGATTTGTTTTTAATACTTAATAAAACTTTGTATTAAAATTATATAGTTTTGTTTTTTTATTGTCAATAAATATTATTATTTATGTTTGACAAGCAATAAAATTGTCAGTATACTAAATTTTAAGAGGTATACAATGAAAAAACTTTTAGCTTTTGATGTAGATGGCACACTTGCAGATGTTTACAGCAATATTCAACCCGGAGTGCAAAGCGTATTTTTGGATAAGCGAATAACAGATTGTGGCGTAACTTTTATAACCGGAAACACTCTTACAACAATTAAAAAAATGCGAGAAAATTTGCAAAAATTAACCACCACTCCACTTCCTATTCACACATATTGCGCATCTTTGGGTGGAGCAATTATTTATAACGAAAAAAATGAAGTAGTTTTTAAGTCAAGATTGTGCAAGCGAAAACTTGTACGCTATCTTGATATGTGTGTGCAGTTTGACCCAAAATGCTTTTTTATGCTTATGCTTGAAGACAAACAAATTTTTTGCCATGTACTAGACAAGCAAACCGAAGACTATATACGCTCGTACTTTGGCAAAATGAATATGGACCCAAACGAAATTTATTTTGCAGACGAAGATTATCATACATACTTGCGAAAAATTTCTACCGTGTTTACGGTAAATATATTTAATTCGTACAACCCAACAGGGCTTTATAAACAACTTTTGCCAATTGTTGCTGAAGGTGGATATTTTACATACACCGAAAAGAGAATTGGAATGGTACAAATTTCTTCAAACACAAAACTAAAAGCACTTAAGTATATTTTAAGAAAATTAAAGCAAGATGGCATATACAATAATGGTGCAAAAAAGTGCGTATTTTTTGGTGATGGCGGAAACGATATAACAAGCATGGAATATTGTGGTATGGCCGTTGCAAGAGGAGAAAACCTAGATGAAGATATAACAAAAATTTCGGATGTTTATGCAAACGAAATGACGCCATATCTTGATAAAATTTTTGAATAACACTCTTTTTTAAGAGTGTTTTTTAATTAATTTAATATTTTTTATTAATATTTTTTACACCACTATTGACAAGGTGTTGTGGCCGTGATATACTGCACATAAAACAGGCAAAAGAGAGGAAAAAATCATGACAGAAAGCAATAGACAAATACCAGCAATTACTGATACTTCTAGCAGATATTATATAGACGCAAACAATTTGTACAAGCAAGGCATTAAGTTTTATTTATCTTCAAAAAATAGAGACGAAGAAACATATAAAATGGCATATTATTCATTTTATCGCGCATACAAAAGTGGTTTGATGAAATCTGCTTTTTGGGTGGCAATGTGCTATCAATATGGCAATGGTGTAGAAAAAAACTATGAGGCCGCAAACGACTATTTTAAGACATTTATTAAATACGAAAGAGATGCAAAAACACACAGTGATGATTATGCCGAGGCGTTGTATATAGTCAGCCAAAACTTAAGGCTTGGCCGTGGCACAACACAAGATATTGCAAAAGCAAATAAATATCTTGAGCGTGCTGCAAAATGCGAACACACACAGGCACAATACGAATGGGGCGCAAGATTGTTGTTTGGTTATGACGCGCTTCAAAATATTCACGACGGAATAGAATATCTTAAGGCCGCAACAAAGGCGCACAACGGAAGCGTTACTTCATTTGTGCACCCAGACGCAGCAGCTTTGCTTGGCTGGTGCTATGACA
>JAFTCZ010000033.1 GCA_017454425.1 Clostridia bacterium
AAACACTTTTTTGGTGGAAATAAATGGACTCGAACCATCGACCCCCACCTTATCAGGGTGGTGCTCTAACCAACTGAGCTATATTTCCATATGATAGATAAACTATCAATATAATTTTATTGGGATTGTAACCACAATCCCAAAATGGTGGAGATAGTCGGATTCGAACCGACGACCCCCTGCTTGCAGGGCAGGTGCTCTAGCCAGCTGAGCTATACCCCCAAAATATGTTAATCACCAAAAGTGACAAATATATGATAACATTATTTTGTGCTAATGTCAACAAAAAATCTAAAAAAAGTGTAAAAAATACGGCTTTGTTTTTGCATATAAATTATGAAATTTTGTTTAGTTTTAATTCGTTGACAAAAAACCGCTTCCATGCAATAATGTCAAGACAATAAAAGGTGGTGAAAATATGAATATAAAACTTGTGAATGTCAGTATTCCATCTCAAAGCACAAACATTGACGCAAGTGGCAGTCATTTTAGTGAAGACGAAATTAAGTCAATGGTGGGCAAAATTGCTAGCATTTGCTATACTTCAAAGACATATCAACAGTTTTTTGATGAGCCTGCCGAAACATCAATCAAACGCGCCAACAGCTTGTTAAAAAGCGGTCATCACAGCCCTTATGACCAAGTTTTTGTAAAACTATACATAAGCAATGCAACAAAAATTACCCTTATGGCGTTTAATGGCGGAAGATTTTATGCAACCGAGGAAGGTTCGGATAGATACAGGCCAATGAAGTTGTCAAATTGTGAACAACAAGATTTTGACGAACTTGCCAAACTTTATGAAGAAAAAATCTTGCAAATTACGCCCAATCCAAGCAAATATGTGCAGCGCAGGTCATCAAAAATCGCCCTCGAGAATGCTCGTTATTGCATGCCAACAGATATACAATATAAAGACATATTTTATACTGCGTCATTACGCGAACTTAATTATATGTACAATTGGGCAAAAAGGTTTGATTTATCAAAATATCCAAATGTTTGCAAGGTTATGCTGCCAGATCTAAAGTCTTTTGTAGGTTTTATGGAAAAAGAAAATCTTGTTATGCCAAATCTAGAAGACCATTTTGATAGGGGATTTGCTTTCTTCAAAAAACAGCCCAAAAGGGCAGACGAATATGGCTATAACTATTGCATGAGTTATCAATGTTCTATTGCTTGTGCGGGACAAATGGAAAGACATAGGTTTTTGAATTGTCATTATGATTTGCCTGATAATACTGATGATTTGTCATTTTATATGCCAAAAATGTTACTAGATGATTTACGCAAGACAGCCGAAGTGCAAGCAATTTATGAAAAGTACCGTGCAAGATATCCACAAGGCAGTCTTGGCACATTTACCGAAAGTGGAAACATTCAAGATTTTTTGCGAGTTTTGTATGAGCGTGATTGTGCTATGGCACAGTTCGAGATTAACCAAGTTGTTCAAAGCAGTCTCAAAAAATATTCACAAGGGCTAAAGGATAACAACGAAGACATAAAACACTTGTTGCATTACAGCACAATTAATGCCGAACAATCACCGCATCTAGATAATTTGCGAGCCCAAAAAATAGCAAACGAAGAGTATATAAACATGCTAGAACATTACCGCGATAAACAATATTGCCAAGCCAACGGGCATTGCAAAGGTGACAGCTGTGGCTGGAGCGAAGGTATGCAGTTTGTTTTGCGAAGATATTAACAAAAATTTCATTTTTATATGGCCTTTTTGGGCCATATTTTTATTTGTCAAAATGTGCATTTTATGTGAATTATTCGCTATTTTAATTTGACAAAAAAAATCGTATTTTGTATAGTTAGATATATATATCTAATTTTTTAGGAGGCTTGGGCTATGGCTGTTGATAATGCCAAACAGCAATTTGTGGATATTTATCAAAAATATATTCACAGAGATGGGGCAAAAGAACTGCTAGAATGGTTGCAAAAAACCGACTTTTTTACCGCTCCCGCTAGTACAAGGTTTCATTCTAATTGCGAAGGTGGGTTGTGTGCTCACTCAGTAAATGTGTTTAATAGATTGTGGGCTTTATTAAATGCTGAATATGGTAAAAACAGGGCAGATGTTATTAGTGATGAAAGTATTGCTGTTATTGCACTTTTGCATGATGTTTGCAAAATTGACACATACAAGACAGAATATCGCAATGTCAAGGTTGATGACAAATGGGTGCAAAAGCCGTATTATACAACAGATGACAAATTGCCTTTTGGGCATGGCGAAAAGTCAGTGTACATGATAAGTGGTTTTATGAAGTTAACAAGAGAAGAAGCAATAGCAATTAATTGGCATATGGGTGGCTTTGATGCTAGGGTTCAGGGCGGTGCTTCATATGTTATGGCTGGGGCATATTATGCATATCCCGTTGCCACTTTGTGTCACATAGCCGACTTTATGGCAACATATCTTGACGAAAAGATAGAAGAATAACAAACAAAAGAAATTTTTTGTGTAAATGAGTTACACTATACAATAATAAAAATTGTTGTAAAAAATAGGAGGGAGTATGGTTAAACATACTAGTACAACAAATGGCGTTGGTGCAAAAATATGGTTTTTGATGGCATTAAGCATTGTATGCATAGTTGCTTTGTCATTAACTATTATACTATTGCCAAAAAGTCTTAACGAAAATAGTGATGATAGTATTACAAATCTTTCGACTCAACCAATGATAAACGCCGATGGTTGGAACAATGATATTCTTAAAGATTTGCAAGAAGCAAGCACCAGATATGGCGACAATGTTGCACTTGGTACGGCAAATGGTGTACACGGGGTTGTTGTTTCTCTTGGTGGATATAAATGGCAAGTTGTCTATCGTCAAAATGACATTATTACTTTGTATTGTCTTGACAATGTGGCAACACAAGTTTATTCAGCGAATGGTGCATTGTATGCAAATAGTGATGTTTGCTCTTACCTAAACAATCAGTTTTATGATGAGTTGTTGTCAAAAATTGGTTATTCACAATTTGCAGATTACATAGTGCCAACAGGTGATGTGCGCATAAGTTATCAGTTAGATGGTATGCAAAATATCAGTTTGTACACTACAAGCAATCAACAAATAACAAACAATGATATTGCTGCTGGGCAAAAAGTTTGGTTGCCAAGTGCATACGAAATTGGTGGATATTTGCTTGGCGAAAATGCATCAACTGCGCGTGTAAATAGTTTTAACACCGACAGTGTTGACGGCCAAAACATAAGTAGTGGTCTTTGGAATTTGTCAAGTACATACAGACAAGGAAACAAAATTGCCTTGCGTTCAAATGTTAACGACCAAATTGTTTATGTTACAAACAAAGGTGTGCTTGCAGCGGGGGCGGCTGACGAAAGTTATGTTGTTCGCCCTGCAATCAACATTTATGTGCCAAGCACAAACACAGCAAACAACAATCTTTCAAGTTCTAGCAAACTGGCAATTACAGGTGAGGGCACGCAAGCAAATCCATACATTATTTCAACTGCCCGAGATGTTATTACTTTGTCAGACAATGTATTAAATGGCAATACATATGCCGGCAAGTACATTCAACTTGCAAATGATATTAATCTTGCAGGCGTAACAATTTGGACACCAATTGGGCTTTACAACAATGGTGTTAGTCCAAAACCATTTTGTGGAACTTTTGATGGAAATGGTCACAAAGTTATGCACATTTCAAGTGCAAACACCGGACTTGTTGGGTTTTTTGGATATGCAAGCGGAGCAGTCATCAAAAACTTGGCAGTTACTAGCACAAATTGGGCAACAGCCGGCAATTATGCAGGTGGAATTGTAAGTGTTGTGGACAATGGCACAACAATAAGCACTTCTTACAATAATAGTTCGGTTAGTGGTATAAATTATGTTGGCGGAATTGTTGGTGCTGTTAATTTAACAGGTAATACCGAATGTTCAATAAGTGATGCTTACAATACTGGTGCGGTTGCGGGACTTATGCATGTTGGTGGTATTGCAGGAAATGCAAACAACTTAAGCATCAGCCGAGTATACAGTGCAGCAATCAACAGCGGCATTATTGATGCGGCAAGTAATGCAACAGTAACAAACGCATACTTTATTGGCAATATTGCCCAGGCTTTTGGTACAAGCTGTGCAAGTTGGGATATCATGAAAGTGCAAAGCACATATATAGGATTTAGTTTTTACTCAAGCAGCAATCCAACTGGTGTTTGGTTTAAGTCATCATATCTAAACAGTGGTTTTCCTACATTAAAAGTATTTGTACAAAATGTTGATGTCAACTTGTGCACCAATCTTGCGGCAGGCGGAGATTATTATGTAAAAATTGCGGGAGATGACACCGAATACAAAACCAAAACCGCAGCACTTGGTTCTAGTGCGACATTTACTGCAGAAGCAAATGCAGGTTATAGGTTTGTTGGTTGGTACACCGCAGTACTTGCAACAAACGGTCAACCAGTTATCAACTCAAGCGAAGCTGTTTTGTACAACAATGCGGCTACCTTTACACAAACATTAGATGATTATTTGTTCCTCGAAGCTCGTTTTATGAAGACATACACAGTTAATATTGATACCTTGTTTGGAGATTTTAGTACTAGTTATCAAAACAATAATGCCTTAACTGTTAGTTATGTCGGAACAAAAAACGGCAACGATTATGATATTGATAGCGTTATTACATTTGTTGTAAACACAAATATTGATGAGTTAAGCTACAAAGGTATTGGTTATAAAACAAGTTCAGCAAGTTCTACATACACCTCAATTGGTGTGGACGAAACAAACGAAAATGGTTTTTGGGTAAATGTAATACGCGGACAAGGCACTTTGACTTATATTCTTAGCGTTGGTGATGTAGATGCATTCATCACAGATGTGTTTGACATACAAGTACAATTTGAGCGTCAATTCAATCTTACTCTTGCGCTTGAAACAACAGGCGACAACAATCTTCCTACTATCTCTGTACAATTTGGCTTAAACGGAAACACTCTTACCGTTTCTGACGGAACAAGTGCAAGTGCTGTGTTTGAATATTCGGTCCCTGGTGGCTTGCAACTTGGCGTTGATATGACAAATGCAACCGTTAATGGTCACGAAGTTCGATCTTTAGATGGTTGGACATTTGAATATGGTGCTACTACACAAAACATTGACAAAACAGCATTAGCAATTGTGCTTTCAATGTACATTCCAACAAATAATGCCGCAAATGATGATATTTATGAATTGACATTAACTGCAATATTCTCATTAAACGAATTTGCAGTAACTGCTAGTTCAGATTTTTCGGGGGCAGTAAACACAAACGATCCTCGTCAGGCAGCCCTTTCTAGTTTGTATCTTACAAATGGTTCGGGTGCAAGCATAACAAGTATTCCTAATGATGTATTAAGCATGACCGCAATATATAACACAATTGTTAGTGTGTGCTTTGTGCCAAACTTTGCTTATGGTTATCAGCTTGATAGGTTGGTAGTTGATGGGCTTGAAGTTAGCACTCTTGTCAACTCAAATAATATATACTACTACAACTTCGTTATGCCAACTCATGATGTTGTTGCTGTGTTATATCTAAAGTATGTTGACATAACAATCAACAATACTGCGGCGGTTAAACAAGGCAACAATTATACGGCTATGTCAAATGGTGTAAGCATTAGTCCTCAAACTATGAGCAATGTTACATATTATAATTTGATTGACAGCACAACCCTAACTTTGGATACAACAGACAACTTTAATATGTGTTACGCACTAAAAAGTGTTGATGTGTCTTTTGATAGTGGTACAACATATACAACAATTTTGACTTACAACGACCAAGTTGCACAAACAAGTTATACATTATACAACGCTGCCACTTTGGTTAAGTTCTTATATCAACAATCCAACACAACACTTTCTCTTAACAACAACACAGTAACGGTACGAATTGTTATGCAAGCTGTTAACATCTCGCTTACGGTTGTTGCATGTTATGAAGGCACAAGCAATGTTGTTGAAAGCCAATACACATCAATAGCCTTAAGCACAAACAACCAAATCAGCGCAAATACAACAACCCAAGTATATAGTTATATTTTGGGCACACAAGTAACAATTACTGCAGGCGCTCAAAACTATGGTTATAGGGTATTAGGATTTAGCACACAAGCAAATGCAAGTAGTGGATATTTGGGGACAGTAGGAGAGGGCTTCTGCAATGAGGCAACATATTCGTTCGCTTTGGAAACAAACACAACAATTTATGCATATTATCGCTTAAGAACATTTAATATCAGTTTTGTTTCTGATGCAAACACCCTAACAAGTGGCAACGAAACACTTGCTCAGCAAGGCATAACGGCTCAAGACGGGCAAAACAATACTGCAATTACACTAAATTTTGACTCAGGCTCAAACACAACATCTACAATCTCTATGGTATACGGGCATACCTTGGTATTTAGTTTGACTGACCAAATTTTGGTTAACTCAAAATATCTAAAACTTGTAAATATATCTGTTGTTGATGTTGATACAAATGCGGCACTAACAGGCTATAGCGTTGTTACTACGCCTCAAACAATTCAACTGATTGCCGACCAAAACGGCAATGTACACGCAAACATACGCATCACTCTTACTTACAACTTCTTGCAAAATGTTTATCTCAAACTATCTTCATCACTTACCGAAAATGAAATTGCCATTCTTAATGGTGCAACCTTGATGTTTACCAACCAAGAAAACACCGACACAACACAATATAAATTAACAAGTGATGCTCTTACTGCTGCACAATCTACCGAGGGTTATCCAATGGTGTTGTTGGCAGATGGTGACGGAACGACATACACAATTAACATCTTCTTTGACATAAGTCACAGTATGCATAGTACAACAGTTATATTATCCGACTCTAACAACAATGCGGGCACCTCATTTGACATAACACTCAGCGAAGGCCGTGCAGCAACAATAACAATCGAATCTATCGTATCAACCGATTCTTCAGTAAACATTAGTGGTTACTTCGTATTTGGTTAAAAGGAGAAAAATACTTAATGTACAACAAGTTATTTCGCAACGGGCAACTTATAGATTTGCACATACACACGCAATATTCTGACGGCATGTATACTGTCAGAGAATTGTTGGGGTTTGCCGAAACACGAGGCCTAGATGTCATTTCGTTTACCGACCATGATGTACTTGATGCAAATTTCGAAATCCGCGATATGGGCACTGCCAAAGGGCTTTTTTGTGGCAGAATTATTAGTGGTTGCGAAATAGCTGTTACTTACGAAGGCCAAAAATATGAAGTACTAGCGTATGATTTTGATATAGACGAACTAGCAAAATGGGATTGCCTAAACAGAGAGTATCAACTAGAAATTGAAAAGAAACGCATCGAGCGACTAAAAGGAATTGGCGAAAGATTGGGGTTTAGGTTTACACCAAAACTTAAATTTGACCCAGTTTTTCGAACGGCACACAAAACCTTCTTTCACGATTTGGCAAAATATCCCGAGAATATTCAAAAATATCAACAATATGGCATAGATAAGGCAGACAATTTTTACAGAGATTATGTTACCAAGCCGGGTTCGTTGTTTTATTGCAGTGACATAATGGAGCTTACTCCATCAATACAAACGGCTTGCCAAAAAGTGCACGAAGCAGGTGGAGTTGTGTCATTTGCCCATGCATTTAAGGTTTACAATGATCCAAACCCCAAAAAGTTGATAAAAAACTTAAGCGAACTTAATATTTTAGATGGGTTTGAATGTGTCCACAAAAAATTCACACGGGCAAATTGTTTGTGGGCAAGTGCTTTTTGTGATAAGCACAACTTAATTAAAACGGGTGGCAGTGATTTTCATGGAGATGGTTTTAAGATTGATGGCAAGCGTTTTGCGCCCGAATATTTGGGCTATGTGCAAAATGCAAACCTTGAAATAATTTTTCCATTAAAAAAATAAAAACAGGAGGAAAATATGCCTACAACGACAAATCAAGTCAAAAGTATATTGATAATGTTGTTGTGTCTAGTGGTTTCGCTAGGCATTTTGGCTTTTATCAGTAATAGGCATATTAACGAAAACACTTCGGCATCTGCCGAGGGCACATTAATTGATCTTAATGATGCAACAGTGCTGACGGCCATGTTTAACGACATGTCTTCAAACTTTTCAACAGTTGGCGTTGGTTCTTATGATCCAACAAACAATCCATACAAAATTGCCACCGCAGATGATCTTATTAGGCTTGCATATTATGTCAATATTGACCACAACAAAGGATATGCAAGAGCAAGTTATCAAATGACTTCGCATATTGATTTGTCTGCATTCAATTGGGCACCAATTGGTGGTCTTGCAAACGCAGTTGACAACGCAAACATTCCTTTTTGTGGTGTATTTAATGGAGATGGTTATTCGGTATTTGGTTTGACAATTAATGCATTTTATTCTTTAGATTCAAACGGGGTAGATGTTTTAATTGCATCGCAGCCAGGTGACCAAGATGTTATACTAGATAATACATGTGCAGGGCTTTTTGGTGCTGTGTCATATTATGAATATACTGATACAGAATATATGACCAATTGTGAATGTTATCCCGTAATTAAACTTTTAGGGCTTGCTCATACCCAAATTAAAACAAACGCTTATTATGTGGGCAGTTTGGTGGGATATTTGTGTGGTAACAATGATTCGAGCACAACAATAAACATAAGTTCTAGTGGCGTTGCTGATGCTGTGGCTTCTTGTGTTGTGCAAGAATGTTATAACACTGGTTTTGTTCATGGCGGATATTATGTTGGTGGAATTGCCGGAATGGTGACAAAGGGCGCTGTTGTTTACAACTGCAGTAATGCCGAAGACTCAAATGCCGATTGGCAAGAAGTAGCATATGGTGAAGAAAACGCTCTTGCAAAAATTGGTGTTTATGGCATAGATGCAGATTCAAATGTTGGTGGAATTGCCGGCGGTATATTAGAAATTAATTCAAGCAATGTCATAGGAAACAGCATAAATGTTGCAAGTGTTGCAAAACTTGGTGTTACAAACAATGTTGGTGGAATTGCAGGATATTCAAACACAAGCAACAAAGATAACTACAATTCAAATACATATTGTCGCACAATAGTTTATTCTACAATACCAACCTCAAACATGTTGGGAAGGGGATTGGTGTTAAGTGGCTCGAATTCAATAACAAGATATTCACTTTATTCAAGCCGAATTTCTATTGCCAACATGCCGTCGGGCTCATATTTGCCTTACACTCGTGGCACAGCACCCGATTATATTTGGCACATGGGTGCATCTGTCAATAATGGTTTGCCATATCTTACAAGGGTTAGTCCTTTGGTAAAGATACAATTAAAAGTGCAACAATTAGATAATGTTACGCCTGGTACTATCAACTTTTATGGATATGATGCAAATGGACAAGTGACAACAGGCACACAGTGGTTTACACCAATTATTATTTCGGGCAACACCTTTTATATAGAAATAGGCAAAAGCGTTTCAATAAACACTCAATCAAGCGATAGTGCGTGCTATGAGTTTAAGGAATGGCAGGCAACAAGTTTTTCGACTGACGCATATGAGGGCACAACTCAAACCTTAAGCGAGACATACACACAGCCTGTTATGTTTGTATCTACCGATTGTGTTTATACGGCAGTATATGATTATGTGTATTATGCAATTTCTACATACAGCAATGATGCAAGATATGGCACTGTATTGGCACAAAAAGCTTTAAGCAACGACTCAAGCAACATAAATTGGGACGACATTGAAATGGTTGACGCTAATGTTGTTTATGCAAGAATGGGTGATTATGTCAAGTTTACGGCTTTCCCAAATGCAGGTTATTTGTTTGATAGCGTGACTTCAAATGTTGGATCTTACACCATAACAGACAATGCCATAATCGTTCAAACAACCGGTGCCGAAAGTATATCTTTGGTGTTTGTTTCAAAAGAGTATTCTATTTCGGTTAATATTCCGCAAGATAATGACGGTAATGATTTGGCAGATTTGGTATTTAACCTAAATGGTGGGGCAAGCCAATCTAGTGTTAATGATGCACAATGCTATGGGTCGGTAGTTAATATCGAAATTAGCAATATTATGCAAAACTATTTTCTCAGCCACTATTTAATTAGTGCAGACGGCATGGAAGATGCCATATTAGAAGAAGGCATTAATTCATTTGTTGTTGAAGATTATGATAATTATGTCATAACTCCTGTATTTTACAAACAATCCTACACGGTCAACTTGGTTGACACAAGCGAAAAATACTCAATTAAATTTGTTTCACCTGACTTAAGTGTTGTTCAGGCAAATATTGATTTTGATGCAACATTTAGTGTTGTTGTCGAAAATATTGCCATAGGATACAGTTTTGTAAATTGGCAATGTCAATATCAAGGTGATGCAACCGAAACATGGACACTTGACAACCCAACGCTTACAAAAGTGGGGTTAAGTGGAAATGTTGTACTAACACCAATTATTCAAATAAACACATATATTGTTTCTATTTTGGCAGACACAAACGGAAGCGTTAGTTATGCGGGCGGCAACGCGGTTGAATATGGTACAACAATAACAAGTGTTGCAACACCAAATTATGGCTATAAGTTTGTCAATTGGACAGACTCGGGCAATAATGTTTTGGGCACACAACCAACACTTAATTATGTTGTTGTGGCAAATTATGAGGCAACGGCAAATTTTGAAGTTGCAACATTTAATGTTGTGTTTGCGGGATATGCTGATGATAATGCTTTGTTTGGAACAAATACAATAACTCAAACAAATGCAAGTGGTGTTTACCCTTATGGCGCAAATGTTAACTTTAATGTCGTTTGTCCTGCTGGATATACCTTTAGTCATTGGCAATTGCTTTCAAGTGCGGGTAGTACCAATTGTGCATTTAACAACAATGGCACGGGTGCAATCTCAAACCTTTCGGGTGATGTATATATAATGGCACATTTTGTTGCCAACAAACACACCCTAACCTTTGGAATAAATAATTTTACATACGGTGATTTTAAGTTTAATTATGATGGCTGGACGCAATTTAGCAACACCCAAGACAACGAAGAATTTGTATACAATCATGGTGATATGTTGCAAGTGATGATACTTGACCCATCACAGGCGGTTTATTCAAATATTGCAAAGAATTATACCTTTAGTCACTGGTTGATTAATCAAACACCATACAATGCCGGAAACATTTTGAGTATTGCAGTTGATGGTGATATGCACATCGAGGCATATTTTAGGCCAAAAGAATATTCGGTTGTTGTTAACAAAACTTTTGTAGATGGAGCAACAATAAGCGGATTAAACAATGAGTACTATGCATATGGCGCAAGCATAACATTAACAGCCATTGTTAACACTGGTTATCAATTTGATGGTTGGTATAGTTATGATATTGTTTCGCGTACAAATAAGTTGTTGTCAAGCGACAAATCGGTTAGTTTGACAGTAGATGGCGCAAGGTCTTTGATTTGTTCTTTATCAAAACTTGGCACAATAATTGCAAGCCCTAATGATGCTTCATCTGGTGTGGTGCAAGGTGCGGGCTCATACAAGATTGGGTCAATAATCACATTGACAGCACGACCAAACCAAGGCTTTGCATTTTTGGGGTGGCAGCAAGGTGATAACATTATTTCAAAACAATCATCATTTTCTACCGAGGTCACCGAACAAACAAAAGTACTTGAGGCCGTGTTTGGCCCAGAATTTGAAATAAGTATAACACCAAATAATGTCAAATTTGGCTCATACACGATTCAGCGTGATGAAAATTCTGCCACTGCAGTATTAACAGCTCTTGCAAATGACCATTACAATTTTGTTGGTTGGGCATATGATGGGCAAATTATTAGTACGGATGCCGAATATGAAGTTAACTTGTCAGGAAATCTTGCACTCGAGGCCGTTTTTGAAAAGAAATTTGACAATAACATAATCATAATAATGGTTGGTTGCATTATATTTGCAATTTTGCTTATCATTATATTAACTCAATACATAAAAGCAAAAGAGGCCGAGCCATTAAAGACAAGGTTTATACTAGAAAACGCAGAAGACGATGATTATTTATTAACACACAAACGCAAGTCAAAGCGCAATCAAATTGACGCCGTGCCTGTGAGAAAAACAAGCATCGACGAAATCGAGCCTGTACCGGTGCGCAAATCTTATACGCCAGTGCAAGAATACAAACGAAAAACAACTACAAAAGACAAAAAACAAGGGTAACAAAAACTCTTGTTTTTGTTTTGCTTGCATTTGTTTGTTAAGTTTGATAAAATGATAATAGAGAGGTGAGTTATGTTATATATTGCAAGTGACCATGGCGGATTTAAGCGAAAGCAGTTTTTGCTTGATTATTTAAGCAAACAAGGGATAAAGTGCGTAGACCTTGGCACACATACTGACGAAAGTACAGATTTTCCTATTTATGCAAAAAAACTTGTTGCCAAAGTGTTAGAAAATAAAACCAACCGCGGAATATTAGTTTGTGGCAGTGGGGTAGGAATGAGTATTTGCGCAAATCGTTTTAAGGGCATAAGGGCGGGCTTGTGCACAACACCCGATTTGGCAAAACTTGCACGCCAGCACAATGATATAAATGTTTTGGTATTAAGGGGAAGATTTGGTACAAATTTAAGCGCGCAAAAAATGGTACAAGAATTTTTGAATACACCACATCTTGGCGGGAAATATGCAAGAAGAATGAAAATGATAGACGAATAGTCTATTTTTTTGTTTTTATGATAAATTTTGTTGTATGCAAATATTTTGTTAACTCAGCTAATATATTTATTATATATATTGCGAGGTGAATATGAAAAAAAGTATATTATTTTTGCCAGTATTAATATTAACTTTAATATTTGGCGCTTGCGGCATAGATTTGCATAATCAGCTAAAATCAAATGTTTCCGAAACATGCACTTGCTATTTTGTGGGTGAGACCAACGATTATTATGTTAATCTATTTAGTGGTGAACGAGAAAAGACATATAAACTAGATGGTATTTCAACTCAAAGCACACAATATGCTCTTTTGTCAGTTAAATGCAAAACAAAACAAGATAACAACGAAATTCAATTTAGCATAGAGATTAACAACGATACAACAGAAGGGGTTTTAAGCGCAAATCCTTTTGACAACACAATAGAAGCCGATATTCAAAAAACCCTAAACTGTGATGATGAGATATATGTTTATATAAAGTGTGGCGATAATACTCAAGTTGCCAATCTTAAATGCATTTCAAAAGACTTTTTTGTAAATAGTGATACTGTTTTGGATATTGCAATAGACGAAGTACTAAATCAAAATACACAATTTGACCCAAATAAAAAATACGAGTGCTTTATTCAGGTGTTAAACAAAGATGATAGTGCACATCAGTATTTTTGGATTGTCAGCATAGTTTCTAGTGAAGGTGATGTTTACAATATAATAATAGACACTACATCGGGCAAGGTTTTGGCAAAAAACAGTAACAATTTATAGTACTATTTAATAAAATGGCTATGTAGAGATAACAACGAAAAAATATTTGCTATACAAAAGAAAAATACATAGAGAGCTACTTTTGATTATTTTAGGAGGTTCAAAAGAATATATGTTTGGTAAACTATTTGGTATGGACGGAGGCTGTGGCAACAATTGCGGTTGCGGAAGCAAAAACTCTAGCTGTGATGTATTAACCCTGTTGGTTATTATTTATGTGTTGCTAAACTGTGGTATACTTAATTGTGGCCTTGACATTTGTACAATATTAATTTTGTTGTTGTTCTTTTGTTGTTGCTACAAAAAGAAAAACCGTTGCGAATGCTAAAATATAAAAAGCCCAAGAAACCCTTGGGTTTTTTGTTTTTATGAAATTTTACCAGTACTATGCACAAAAAAGCTTACAAATTAAGCATTTTTACACAAAAAAATATGTATTGCATAGTATTGTGCATAGTATTGTTTTTGCAAAATTTTTGCTCTTTGCAGAATTAAATAAAATTCGTCTTTTTTCGCCAGCATACAAATTTTGTTTTTACAAAAAATGCTTGTGTCAACATAGGGTAATTTTAATAAAAAAATGTATGGCAAATTCGTTGACAAAATATGGGCAATGATATACAATATCAATGTTATAAACTTTATATTGCAAGGAGAAAATCAATGAAATTTACTAGCAAAATTGCCAATCAAATCGGACTAATGCTTACAGTTTTGGCAGTAGTTTTGTGTTTTGGTATATTTACATTATCTAGCACGGGCATTGCAACACAGACTCGCATTGCTGCTGCGGCCGAGCCTGGCTCTGGCCCTGTGCTTACATTAAGTGAGTATGTGGCAACTTATTCCGAGACCACAATATACCACCTAAATGATGCAGGTCACACAGAGGTAAAAGGTGTTTTGTTGCCAAAAGCAACAACATCCAGTGGCGACATTGCTGTTACTGCAAAAAGCCAATCTGGCTTGACTGCAAGGTGTTATGCTGACAGTGAAGTAGAAGATATCTTAAGCGGCAAATACCTTCTTGTTCCTTCTTACAGCGTTGGCAAGTACAATGTTACTTACACCGCTACTGATGGTGAGATGGTTACATCAAGGACGATTACTGTTTCATTCAACAACAAGAATGTTGCCTTTGAAGACATCACTTCAACAAACACCAAAAACATAATTCCTAGTGTCGTAAACCCAAACACCGAAATTAAATTTGGCTATCCAAACATTATTTTGGGTGGCGATACTGACACAAAGTTTTCAAGCAGTGATGCAACAAAAGGTACTTTAACCGTTAAGGTTGTTACACCAACCGGTACCGAAACAGCACTAGCAGCAGCAGACGGTGTGTTTAAGTACACCCCAACAACAGTTGGTACATACAAGGTTATGTACAGTTATAAGTACACCGCGACAAACGAAACTATTTCAAAATCTTACAACTTTAGGGTTGCCGATGCTACACAATTTGATTCTACCAAAATTGACTTAAAAATCAACTCATGGACAAATGGTTCGTTAGATAGCCTAAGTTTGTCAGTTGGCGAAGAAAAAACTTTGCCTACACCTGTTGTTATTAACACCCAAGACAACGAAGAAGTTGCAACATACAACACCATTAAGGTAGAGTATTACAACGAAAATGCATCTACACAAACCAAGTGGGAAACAGTTGTTGAGGCAATTGATGATTACAACTTTACACCAACAAAAGTTGGTAACTACCGTTTTACTTACACTTGCAAAGATTTCTTTGGCAACGAGGTAACAAGATTTGTTAATGATGTTGCAGCAACACTTTCAAGCAGTACTCTTGGATTAAAGCTTTCTGCAGCAGCCTATGATCCAGAAGATGCAAGTTTTGACTATGATGCAATCGAAGATGCCGAATACATGATTCCTACCTATGTTGTAAAAGGCTCAACAGTAACATTTCCTGCTTTGGCAGTAAAATCATATGGCGATTTTGAGTTAAATTATACACTAACAATTGCTGGTACAACTCCTGACCACTATTACGAATTAAACGATTATGAATTTAACAAGACAGGTACATTTACTGTTACTTATCAAGTTGCTTACAAAGACAATCCAAACCAACGCGTAACAAAATCATACGAAATAGAAGTTTTGTCTGCTGACATTGCAAAAGAATTAAAGGGTACGCTTACAGGCTTGCCAAATTCTGCAAAAGCAGGTGCAACAATAAATTTTGGCATAACATCAAGCGACAAATTTAATGATGACACATCAACTTACAACGGCAAAACAGCAGATCAACACTTAAAAACTGAAGTAACAGCAACACTTAATGCTGCTGATGTAGATGTAGTAAAGAATGATGATGGTACTTACTCAATAGATCTTCCAACAGATGCTGCAAATGATGCAGATTTGGTTGTTACATTGAATCTAGAAGATTCATTTGGTCAAACATTTACAACTGACAAAACTATCAAAGTTTACAATTATTCAGCTGATACCACAGCACCAACATTTGATGCAGGGTTACTTGGCGATATTAATGCAAAAACAGCAGCGCAATTAACTTTTGCAAGAGGAACCGAAGTTGCAGTTTTGCCTTTGGCAGCAACAGACGCACAATCAAGAGTTGCAATTGATGTTTTGGTAAAAAATAATAACAACACAATACTCAAAAAGTCTGTGTTTGCAGTAAATTCTGTCGCTCCTTACAGCGCAGCAATACAAGAAAATCAATTTAAGTTTACACTTGGAAACACAGGTATTTATACAATCACTTATGTTGCAACTGACGAAAACAACAACCAAGCAATATTTACTTACAACATTTTGTCACAATCAGATGCCACACCTGGTGTAACATTAAAGAACATATCTTCAACAAACATTGGACAAACAGTCGAACTTGCTGATGCCGTAACAGTTACACTTGATGGTGCAACAGTTGATTATAACGCAGTATTAGTAACTGACACAACCGTTGACGAAACAAATATTGTTACTTACATCAACAACAATGGCATTGCAATGAATACAGTTCTTATCCGCCTTGATGGTGACTTTGAAAGAGGCGACACACTTACCTCAATTGTGGTAAAAGGTGATGTTGCATTAAAAGTTTGGGCATATGGTGATAACGCCGATGAAAACAAACGCATTAATGTAAATGACTATAAAGAAGGCAACATTGTTGCAACAGACACTACAAAACCGCAATTTAACATTGGTGGTGATTATGGCAGTGCCAACCGCACAATTGCCCTTGACGAAACAACAGGCGAAGCCGAAGTTCAACTTGGGTGGTTTGAAGATGTAAATGATGCGGCACTAGGCTATGAGGGCAGTGGTGTTAAGAATATGACAATTACTGCAACCTACGAAAGTGACAGCGACCCAGTATTTACAATTACAAAATCTCCAACAGATGATGTAGACCTTAATGACATTAAGTTTACAGCAACCAAAAACGGAAAAATCAACATTGTATATACTGTTGCAGACTATTCAAACAACGAAGCAACCACAACACTTGTTTACAGCATGGGTGATTGCATTCCTCCTACAGTAACAATTGGTGACCAAGATGTAACACAAACCATCAAAATCAAATCTGGTGAAAAAGGTACATTTACCCTCGACCTCGAAAAATTGGTTGCAACTGATGGCGAAACAACATACAACTATGGTGACAGTGGAATCACTTGGAACATCAAATTAACAAAAGATGGTGTTTCAGTTGATGCCAGCGAAACAACAACCACAGCAAAAACTTGGAACGAGTTAGATGCAGGCAATTATATTCTTACTATTACTGCAACTGACACAGCAGGAAATGTGTCTTACCCAATTAACAACACCTTTAAGGTAGAAGCACAAGGCTCTACAAAGGTGACAAGCACAACAGTTTGGGGAACAATCTTAATTATATTGGCATTAGTAATTTTGGCTGGCGTAATCTTCTTCTTTGTAAGACCTACAAAGGGCAAGGTTAAATTAAGCAACAAGAAAACCACAAAAGCAACTGACGACCAAGCACAAAAAGATGCTGAATAATTTATAAAAACAATAAAGACGCCGTATATGGCGTTTTTTTTCTGGAACAAATTGTAAATATAGTTTTTGGTATTGCAAATAATATATCAAGATGATATAATGTTTGGATAACTATTTGTAGGAGTGCACATGGATTTTGAACTAGTATCAAAATACAAGCCAACAGGTGACCAGCCTCAAGCCATAAAAAAATTGGTAGATGGTGTTAATGATGGTTTGCGTGAACAGGTTTTGCTTGGTGTTACGGGTAGCGGAAAAACCTTTACTATGGCAAACATAATTGCAAAACTTAATAGGCCTGCCTTGGTGCTAGCACACAACAAAACCTTGGCAGCACAGCTTTGCAATGAGTTTAGAGAGTTTTTCCCTAACAATCGTGTAGAGTACTTTGTATCATATTATGATTATTATCAACCCGAAGCATACATTCCTAGCACAGATACATACATCGAAAAAGATGAGTCGCTTAATGATGAAATTGACAAACTTCGCCACAGTGCCACATGTTCACTGCTTGAAAGGCGAGATACAATAGTTGTGGCTTCGGTTTCTTGTATATATGGTTTGGGTGACCCACGCAACTATTTGGATAATGGTATTGCTTTGCGCCCCGGTCAAACAGTAGACCTAAAGCATGTAATATCAAAATTAATTGCAATGCGATATGAGCGAACAGTGCTAGATTTTAAGCGCTCGACATTTAGACTGCATGGCGACACACTAGATATTTTCCCTTCATACAGCAGCGAAATTGCGGTAAAACTAGAATTTTTTGGTGATACTGTAGAACGCATAACCGAATTTGATGTCACAACAGGAAAAACTGTGGCAATTTTGGAACATTTTGTGTTGTTTCCTGCAACACACTTTAGCGTAACCGAGCAAAATGTTGCAAATGCCTTAAAACAAATTCAACAAGATGCCGAAATAGAAGTAGAACGCTTTAAGCAACAAAATAAACTGATAGAATCTCAACGCCTAAAAGAGCGCGTTGCTCATGATGTCGAGATGATACAAGAAGTTGGATATTGCAGCGGAATAGAAAACTATTCTCGCTATTTTGACAATCGTCCTGCTGGTTCTACGCCCTATGTGTTGTTAGATTATTTTCCAGAGGATTTTATTACATTTATTGATGAATCTCACATGACCTTGCCACAAATAAGGGGAATGTACAATGGCGACCGTGCGCGAAAAAAGAATCTTGTTGATTATGGTTTTAGGTTAAGTGCCGCATATGACAACCGCCCACTCAAGTTTGAAGAATTTGACCGCAAAATTGGGCAATTAATATGTGTTTCGGCTACTCCTGGTGATTATGAACTAGAACACGCTGGGCAAGTGGTCGAACAAATCATTCGCCCAACAGGCCTTTTGGACCCAACAGTCGAGGTTAAGCCAACAAAGATGCAAATTGATGACCTTATTGGTCAAATTCGTGATGTTGTTGCCACCAATGGCCGAGTATTAGTCACAACTCTTACAAAAAAGATGGCCGAAGATTTAACAAAGTTTTTGATTGAGCATGGGCAAAAAGTTAAATATCTGCACAGCGAAATTGACACACTAGAACGCATAGAAATAATAAATGGTTTGCGCAAAGGTGATTTTGATGTTCTGGTTGGCATCAACTTGTTGCGAGAAGGGCTCGATTTGCCCGAAGTAAAATTGGTTGCAATATTAGATGCCGACAAAGAAGGGTTTTTGCGCAGTGATAAATCTCTTATTCAAATTATTGGCCGTGCAGCACGAAATAGCGAAGCACGAGTTATTATGTATGCAGATACAATAACTCAATCAATGCAAAATGCCATAACCGAAACCCAGCGTCGCCGAAAAATTCAAAACGATTATAACATAGCACACAACATAACCCCAAAAACAATTATTAAAGAAGTTAAAAATACAATAGAAATCACAAAAAAAGTAGATGCTTATACATCAAAGAATGCAAAAGAACTTGCAAAAGAAATAGAGCGAATAAAAGGGCTTATGCATGCTGCCAGCAAGCAACTAGACTTTGAACAAGCAATAGAACTGCGAGAACAACTAAATGCTTTGCGAAAAATGCTTAAAGAGGAGAAATAATAATGCAAAAAGAGATAATAATACGAGGAGCCAGGCAAAACAATCTAAAAGATATTAATGTCAACATTCCGCGCAACAAACTTGTTGTTTTTACGGGCGTATCAGGAAGCGGAAAAACAACACTTGCCTTTGACACAATTTTTGCAGAAGGTCAGCGCAGATATATTGAGTCTTTGTCTAGTTATGCTAGGCAGTTTTTGGGTCAAATGCAAAAGCCAGATGTTGATAAAATTGATGGTTTAAGCCCTACAATAAGCATAGACCAAAAAACAACTTCGGCAAACCCTCGCAGTACAGTAGGAACAGTAACCGAAATTTATGATTATATGCGACTTTTGTTTGCAAGAGTAGGCACGCCTCATTGTCCAAAATGTGGATGCGAAATTAATGTTCAAAGCATTGACCAAATAGTAGATAGTATTATGCAAAAAATTCCTGTTGGCGAAAAAACTATGATACTTTCTCCAATAATACGCGGTAAAAAAGGCGAATATACAAAACTGTTTGATGATTTTAGAAAAGATGGTTATGTAAGGGTTGATGTAGATGGCGAGATAAAACAACTTGACGAACCAATATTGCTTGATAAAAACAAAAAGCATACAATATCGCTTGTTATTGACCGCATTATTATGCGCGAATATATTTCAAAACGCCTAACCGAAAGTGTAGAAGTCTCTCTTAAACTTTCAAATGGTCTTGTAGCTGCTGTTACGCCAGATGCACAATACTTATTTAGCAACAAATTTGCTTGCGAAAAATGTGGATATAGTTTTGACGAAATTTCACCAAGAATATTCAGTTTTAATAGTCCCTTTGGGGCATGCCCCGAATGTAAGGGCTTGGGTTATACAACGCGTGTAGACCCACAACTTATTGTAAAAGATGCCAACAAATCAATCCGTCAGGGCGCCCTTAATGTAACAGGTTGGAATATTAACAACGGACTATTTAGCGGCAGTTATTTTGAGGCATTATCAAATAAATACAAGTTTAGTTTGGATACACCATACAAAGATTTGCCCCAGGATATTCAAAAAATATTGCTGTTTGGAAATAGTGGAGAAGAGTTGGATATTGATTGGAAAACAAAGAAGTTTTCGGGCAGTTTTAAGGGCTCGTTTGAAGGTATAGTAAACAACCTCGAGCGTCGCTATCTAGAAAGTACAAGTGAGTTTATAAAGGGTGAAATTTCAAAATACATGCGAGAGCAACCATGTGCTGTTTGTCATGGTGACAGGCTGGGCGAAGTGGCATCTAGTGTTACCATCAATGGCAAAAACATCACAGCTTTGTGTAATATGGCAGTAGATGAATTGCAGGCCTTTTGTGCAAGAATTAAATTAAACAAAGCCAAAGCCATAATTGCAGAACCAATATTAAAAGAACTTAATGCGCGATTGCAATTTTTGTGTGATGTAGGATTAAATTATTTGACACTTGCTCGCACATCAGCAAGCCTTAGTGGCGGTGAGGCGCAGCGCATAAGACTTGCCACACAAATAGGCAGTGGACTTACGGGTGTTGTTTATATCTTGGACGAGCCAAGCATAGGTTTGCACCAACGCGATAATCAAAAACTAATTGATACAATGCAAAAACTTAAGAATTTGGACAACACCCTAATTGTGGTAGAACACGATGAAGACACAATCCGTGCGGCCGATTATATAGTAGATATTGGTCCTATGGCAGGCAAACAAGGTGGAACATTAGTTGCACAAGGTAAATTAAATGATATTTTGGCTTGTCCTCAATCAATCACAGGGCAATATTTAAGTGGTGAGCGCCACATTGATGTGCCGCCAACGCGCAGAAAAGCAGATAAGGGCTTTATCGAAGTTAAAGATGCCCATGAAAACAATCTTAAGCACATTGATGTTAAGTTTCCAATAGGCACATTAACGGCAGTTACGGGTGTGTCAGGTAGTGGAAAAAGCAGTTTGGTAGTAGATATTTTATATCCAGCATTATCAAACCGCTTAAATCACAGCACCATGCGCGAAGGTAGATATGGCAAAGTTTTGGGACTTGAGAATGTAGATAAAGTCATTTCAATAGACCAAAGCCCAATAGGGCGTACACCTCGCAGCAACCCCGCAACTTATACGGGCGTATTTACCCAAATAAGAGAATTGTTTGCATCAACTGCTGATGCCAAAGAGCGTGGATATGCGCCGGGAAGATTTAGTTTTAATATATCCGGTGGCCGTTGTGAGACATGTTGTGGTGATGGTATCAAAAAGATAGAAATGTTCTTTTTGCCAGATATTTATGTGCCTTGCGAAGATTGTAAAGGCAAGAGATATAATCGTGAGACTCTTGAAGTAAAATATAAAGGCAAAAATATTTATGATGTACTAGAAATGACAGTAGACGAAGCCCTCGATTATTTCAAAAACCAGCCACAAATATTAAATAAAATAAAAACTTTGCATGATGTTGGTTTGGGTTATATAAAGTTAGGACAACCAAGCACAACCATGAGTGGCGGAGAAGCACAGCGAGTAAAACTTGCAACCGAGCTATCAAAAATAAGCACAGGCAAAACTGTGTATATCTTAGATGAGCCAACAACAGGCTTGCACATGTATGATGTACAAAACCTAATTAATATTTTGCAGCGACTAGTTGATGCGGGCAACACTGTTATTGTTATTGAACATAATTTAGACATTATAAAAGTGGCTGATTATATCATTGATATTGGTCCCGAAGGCGGCAAATATGGTGGACAAATAATTGCAACTGGTACGCCAGAAGAAGTGGCAAAAGTAAAAGAAAGTGCTACGGCCAAATTTGTGGCAAAGATGTTAAAATAAAAAAGTATGCAACACTGCATACTTTTTATTTATTGCAACTTATTTGCGAGTTTTAATTATTTTTGCTTTTTTTGACCTTTCGATGTCTTGTTTTTCTTGGTTTTTAATGCGGGCTTTTTCGTCTTCAAGCACTTGAATGTCAAGTTTGATGCTTTCAATCTTTTGCTCGAGTTCGTCAATGTTGTTTTGCATTGCGTCAAGTTTTGTTTGAGGAGAGTCAATTGCAATGCCTGTGTCGTCGGCTATTTCTTTTGCTGTCTTATATGAGGTGCTTTCTTTTTGAAGGGCTTGTTGTTCTTCTTGTAAAAATTGTTCAGATTGTTTTAGTTCTTCTTGAAGATTGCGAATTTTTGCGTTAATGCTTGTCATTTTGTTGCGCCTATCAACATCTTTTAATAATGTTTGCAATCTGTCATAGTTGTTGCTTACACTAACTGTTTCGCCACGCCTTGCATTAATGCGCTTGATTGCAAAACCAATTAATGCAACAACAACAGCTAAGGCAATGATTATTGTAAATGTAGATGCCCACCAATCGCTGTTTGTTTTATAGCTTTCGTTGTCTTCGTTGGTGTCTTCTTCTGGTGCGTCAACAAGGTCCAAAACAGTTGCAGGCAGAGAAGTTTTGTTGTTGTTTGTTAAAGTTGAGATATCGCTATCATAAGTGTCTTTGTCAATTTGTGTTATCACAATATTCTTAAAGAAAGCATATCCACTGCATAGTTTGTCCTCACTGCCCAAAGCAAGTTTTATTGTTGTGGTTGTTGCATCTGTTGGATATAGGTAAAGAGTGTATGTCACAAAGTGATTGTCTTCGTCAGCAAGTGCCGCATCAAGTGATGCAAAACTGTGTTTTTGAGTATTAATGTCAGTAATCATGGCGTTTGTTACATCATTAAGCACAATGCTTGCACCAAATTTTGTATCTTCGTTTTCGGTGTCAGTATCTAATGTGTGTTTAATAAAAGCAGTTTTGACATCTACACTAATTTGATAATATGTGCTTGCGCTTAAGGCATAGTCAAGACGGCTTGTGTAAGAATAGAATGATTCTTCGCTAGAGCCTATCATCAACATATCTTCATTTTCTGTGCTTGGTGGAGTAGTGATAAAACTTGGAAGTGTATCGCTGTTGTTTCCTTTGATAATTCCCATTTTTGTGGTCATAAGTGAAGTGTCACCATTTGTTACTCCCCACAGACTAGGAGTATAAATGTTCTTGTCTACGCTGTCATACAACGAGAACAAACTGTTTGCAAGGTCAACAACTTTTGTTGTTGCACCATTTGTTGCAGCCTTGAATGCTGTTTCGTCACTTGTTGTTATTTTGCAGTTATCAAAGAACACAACACCACATGTAGGATTTTGCTCGTTTCCAAGATATAAGTAAGGTAATACCGAACGGTCTTGGAAAGAACCATGCAAATATACTTTTAATGTCTGCCAAGAGTTTGTGTTGTTGCCGGCATATCTAAATGATGCAAGGTTGTTGCCGTTGTTGTCTTTTAAGTAAATGTATGCGCCGCTTGTGCTTTCACTTAATAAGTCTTTTTGAAGGTTGACATCAATTGTCATCAAATAATAGTTGTCAGCACTGATTGTATAGTTTGTTGCGCAATAATATCCTTGATATGTGCTTGATATATTGCGAAGTACAAGCGCATTGTTGGTATAATCACCATTTTTGGTCAATGGAGAAATAACTTCGCTTCCAAGAGAGGTGTATTTAACAAACTCGGTAGATAATGTATTAACAACGCCATAAACAGTTGCGGCTGTTTGGTCACCAGCAATGTGTGTCCAGTCATTTGGCTGACTAGGAGAAGTTGGGTCATCATTAACAGTCAATGAATTAAATGCAGAGTTTGCAAAATTTAGGCTTGGGTTTGCAGACATAGACAAAGTGGTTGTTTGCCCAATATTTTGTCCGCTTGTATATTGGTCGGCAGTTAATTCAAAACTTTGAATGTAGGCAAAAATTGCATATCCTGTGGCATTTGCGCTGTCGCTGCCCAAACCCAAATATAGGTTTACTGTTGTGTCATACAAAGAACTGCCAGTTACATAAAACGAATATTGTATCCAATCGTTTGTAAATTTGTTTGAAGAAGTGCTAAGTGAAGTAAATGAAGCAGATTGAACATTATTGTCTTCGTCATCTGGTGTATTAAAGATTTCACCAGACAGAACAGCATTCATATTGCCACTTGTGATATTGCCTTTTGCGTAAAAACTAATTCGGTAGATCTTGTTGCGTTTGATTGTGATATCTGGGCTTTTGAAACTAACATGAGCATCTTCACAACTAAAGGCAAGACCACTTACTGTTGCAATGTTTGATAAATTTGCACCTGGGTGAACATCGTGCAAATATCCATTTGCACCAGTATAGTTTGTGCCAACAATTTCGGTAAATGCCGTGCCATGAACATCTTCTTGCGTCCAGTTTGCCATATTTGTGTCAACATATCCGTCTGCAGTAGGCGAAGTAATTGCCGTTACGCGCTTATCAATCATAATTGCTTTTGCAGGAATTGTGGTAGGAAAAGCATTTTCAGAAAATTGGTAAAGTGAAATATTGTCAAATAACACATAGCCGTTGCTTACGATATCCTTTTCACCAAGGTACAAACCAAGTGATACACTGGTACTAGCATAAGGTGATGTTGCAATGTAAATGTAGTAGGTGTTCCATGCTTTTTCAGTACTTATGCCAGCAATTTTTGAGGTAGAGGCATCAAAGCTATCGCTGTTAAGATAAATAGTAGCAAAGCCATCACTAGAGGTAAATACATTAATGGCCAATCTATAAAAAGCACCAGCCTCCAAAGAAAAACTTTGGGCGTATCCAAGTTTTGCGCCACTTGTTTCTGAATCACTGTTAATCATCAATACTTTGTTTTCGCTGTACGAGGTTTTGCTAGGAAGATTTGCAGCAGTAAAGCCATAACTTGAATAGTTTTGGTTTAACTTATCAAGGTCAATCACGCCATATTTAAGAGTTGTTGGTGCATCACTAGAACTTAATGACCAAGAAGATGGCGCATAAACATTGCTTGATGTGCTAGAACCCGTGCTAGAGAAGTTGTTGTTTGATATCTTTGAACTAACATCACTTATTGCACTGGTTGGCATAGGGTCGGCTAGCGTTGGTGTGCTTTGCAAACCCGAAAAAGCCATGCTTGCACCTGCCATGGCAAAAGGACTTTGCATCAAAAACAAAGTTAGGGCAAGCACTAGTGTAAGAAGAGTAGTTTTTATCGTTTTGCTAAATGTCATTTTTGTTCACCTTTTATATGCATAATTAAAACTAAAAGAGTATAATACAACATTGAGAAAAAATCAAGTAAAATGGGGGTATATTAATATAAAAAAGCAAATAATAATACAATGAAATACAATCATAGCAACAATTCAAACAATAACTTAATTCTAATTTTTGTTGGCATAGCCATAGGGCTTGTTAATGGCTTTTTTGGTGGAGGTGGCGGTATGATATGCGTGCCTTTGCTGTTGATGTTGGGACTTGATAATAGGCATGCGCAGGCAACGGCAATAATGGTGATGCTGCCCATAAGTATTGCCAGCGGAGTGGTTTATTATACTAATGGCAATTTAGATTGGAATATAATTGTGTTTGTAGGTGTTGGTTCGGTGCTTGGTGGGGTTTTGGGGGCGTTGTTACTTAAAAAACTAAGCAACCTAACACTTCAGTACATATTTGCGTTGGCCATATTGTTTGCGGGAATAAAAATGATAATGGGGTAAATTATGTGGTATTACATTTTGACAGGCTTTTGCAGTGGGATAATTGCAGGCATGGGTATGGGCGGTGGTACTTTGCTTATTCCTATGTTAACTTTGCTTTTGGGGGTAGAACAACACAGTGCACAAGGGGTTAATCTTGTTGTGTTTGTTGTTATGGGAATATTTGCAGTATGGGTACATATACACAATAAATTAATCAATTTTAAGATGTTTTGGTGGCTTGTTTTGCCTGCGGTTTGCGCAAGTATTGGCGCATCATTTTTATCAAACGCGTTAGACAGCAGTTTGTTAAAAATGATTTTTGGTATATTTTTGATAATTGTTGCGGTTTACGAACTAATAATTGCCATATCTCGTACCATCAAAAGAAAAAGACCTATATTAAAAAACAAATTGTAAACGCTGGACAAATTTTTGAAGGCGTTTTTTGTTTTTGATGACCACAATGTTATTGCTTTTGGTTTTTGTATATGATATAATCAATCAATTTGGGGGTGAAGGCAATGCGCAAACTAAGATTTTTTGTCCCACAGTCTAATGTGCATGGTGACAAAATTGTGATAGACGGGCAAGAATATCGCCATATGTCAAAGGTTTTAAGGTTAAAACCAGGTGACAAAGTTAGTGTTATTTGTGATGATGATTGCATTCATGAATGTGTGGTTGAAGAAACAAAAAAAGACCATGCTATTGTTGGTGTTTTGACAACAAAAAAGGCACAACAGGTGGGGGCAAACATAACTGTTTATCAAGCATTAATAAAATCCGAACCATTAAGTTATGCGGTGCAAAAATGCACCGAACTAGGGGTAACAAACTTTGTACCATACAATAGTCAGTTTGGCGTAATAGTTGATAAAGGACAAATTAAAGATAGGCTTAGGCGTATTGCAGAGGCAAGTTGCAAACAAAGTGGAAGAGTTCAAAACATCAAAATTGAAGATACACTTAGTTTTGACCAAATGTGCAAACAATTAAAGCAATATTCGTGCGTTGTTGTTGCATATGAGAAGGATGCTACAAACGCAAAACAAGTTTTGTCTAAACTTTCGATAAAAGACAAAATTGCGGTTGTTATTGGCAGCGAGGGCGGGTTTAGCAAAGACGAAATTATGCAATTAAGTTTGCTAAATAATGTCAAGTTTGTCAGTCTTGGCAAATTAATATTAAGGGCCGAAACGGCTGTTGTTGCACTTGTTAGTGCCATAAAAT
The DNA here is from genome assembly GCA_017454425.1 of Clostridia bacterium. Next base: position 27,491 of record JAFTCZ010000033.1, read on the forward strand.
ACGAATTAGGAGAGTTTACAAATGAAGATATCAATGCTGACACTGGGGTGTAAGGTCAATCAATATGAGGCCGAATGTATTGCAAGTCAGTTGCGTGAAGCCGGGCACGAGGTTGTCGAAAGCATGCAGCCCGCTGATGCATACATTTTATCAACTTGTGCCGTGACAAACGAGGCCGAACGAAAGTCTAGGCAAATGGTTGCAAAACTTCAAAAACTTAACCCAAAAGCCAAAATTATTGTTTGTGGTTGTGCGTCTCAACACAACTCAAAACAATTTGCAACAAAACCAAATGTAACAATAACTTTGGGAACAAGCGGCAAACACTGGATTGTTGATTTGCTTGATGAGAAGGGTGATTATACAATGGACCCAACAACCGATTATGAAGATTTTGGCCACCCAACAGTACATCACACACGCGCTTTTGTAAAAATTCAGGACGGTTGTGACAACTATTGCAGTTATTGCCTTATCCCATATCTTCGTGGACATTGCCGCAGCAGACCTCTGCAAGATGTTGTGGTTGAATGTTTTGATTTATCTCACAAAACAAAAGAGATTGTGCTAACAGGCATAAACTTGTCTGCATGGGGAAAAGATATTGGCCTAAGCTTAAGTGATGTGTTGTCTTCACTTGCCAATTTGCCAACCCGCATAAGATTAAGCAGTATGGAGATGAATATTGTTGACAAAACCTTGCTGTCAGTTATGGAAAAAATGCCAAATTTGTGTGAGCACTTTCATTTAAGCGTACAATCTGCTTGCAACAAAACCTTAAAAGATATGAACAGACACTATACCATCGAAGAATATATGGCAGTAGTCGAAAAACTTCGTCACACATTTCCAACATGTGCAATCACAACCGATTTGATTGTTGGTTATCCAACCGAAACCGAAGAAGACTTTGAACAAACGCTTAAGAATGTCGAGCGTATTGGCTTTGCAGATATGCACTTGTTTCCATATTCTCGCAGAGAAGGAACTGTTGCAAGCCGTTTGCCAATGCTTGACCCAGAGATTGTTAAAGATCGTGTGGCACGCATTACTGCCTTAAGAGATAAGATGAAACGAAATTATTTGGATAAACAGCGTGGATTAAATTATGAAGTGTTATTAGAAGAAAAAGTTGGCAATATGTGGGTGGGGCATGCCCGCAATTTTGTAAAAACCTATATTGATTGCACAAATCATAATGTTGAATCAAATGACATAATAATAGCACGAGTTGGTGACAAATATTTAGACGGCGTAAGGGCAGATTTTGTAACAAAAATGGAGGATTAGTTATGAACGATTGTATTTTTTGTAAGATAATAAAAGGCGAAATACCAACCACAAAATTGTATGAAAATGATGAAATTTTGATTTTTGCCAACATAAACCCCAATGCCAAATATCACTATTTGGCAGTATTAAAAGAACATTTTGCAACTTTAGACGAAATGAATGAGACACAAGCCATTGCTCTTGGCAAAATGCTAGCAAAAATATCACAATTGAAAGAAAAATTGAATCTAAAAAATGGTTATAGGCTGATTATCAACCAAAAAGGTCCAAATGGCAATGATGCTTGCCAAGAAATTATGCACTTGCACATTCATATTCTTGCAGGCCAAAAAATGGCGTGGAAGCCCGCATAACAGCAATAAAATTAATAAAAACACTTGATTTGTATCAAAAAGTGTGCTAAAATCATACAAATTATTGACATAAGGTGGTGAGAAGGCTATGACAATGGTAGTTGTTGGTAAAGATGAGTCAGTTGACAGCGCATTAAAACGCTTTAAGCGTAAGTGTCAAAAAGATGGCATTATTGGCGACTTGCGCAAGCACGAAGCGTACGAAAAGCCTAGTGTCAAACGCAAATTAAAAAGCGAGGCAGCACGCAAGCGTAACCGCAAAAAATAATTAACAAAACTGACCATGCACAATCGCGTGGTCTTTTTTTATGGGAGAGGGATTTATGTTTAATAGAATAACAAAAAGAGTAAAATATATAAATTTTTATGGTAACACTCGATTTAGCAAATATTTTGCCGAGTTTTATCGTGACATGCACATGTTTGACGAAAAAATTCAAAAAATGACAGATGACGAATGTATTAAAAAGTTAAATGATGACCTTATTGCTGCAATTTCTGTTACTTCGCACGCTTATTCTGGGCACATTAAAAAGACAAAAGAGGTTTTTGAAGTTGTTACAACCTCAGCCAAATATCAAATGGAAGAAGAATTTGAGGTTGATGATTTCAGAAAACTAAAAAGATCTGACAAGCCCGAACAGCGCGAGATTTATGAAGAATTTTGTGAATGGAAAGACAAAAGAAGCAAGCAATTAGATGAAATGTTCTTTTTGGCATGTCTAGACGCCTATGACCGCATTCCAAGAGTGCTCGAACACGACATTGCAGACGAAGAAGTTCCAAGATTATAACAAAAAACACGGTAAATTCCGTGTTTTTATTTATTTATTCGAAGGTCTTTGCCATCAAACTGAATGGCCATAGTTGTTTGCTTGTCAAATAGGCGAGAAAACAGCCTGTCGCCATACTGGTCTCTTATCATTTGTGGTGATAGATTTGTGCTGATAATCGTTGAATTTTTTGCAAGTTGTCTTTGGTTGATTATTGTATAAAGATTTTTGACACTTGCATTTTTGTAAATTGGCTCGCTGCCCAAATCGTCTATTATCAATAAATCACATTCAAGCAAAGGTGACAAAACCTCTTCACGGTTGTCAGCAAAGATATCCATCGATTTTATGACAATGTTGTTAAGTTCGAATGATGTTATGTACACTACATAATAATCTCGCTGAATTAATGCATTTGCAATACACTCAGACAAAAATGTTTTGCCTGTTCCTACAGTTCCGCTAAAGATAATGTTTTTTAACTTGTTGTAAGGGAAGTTTTTGACATACTGAACAGCATAGGCATATGCTTTTTTTAGTGTTGGGTTTCTTTCAAGCAATTCTGCATTGCTGTCCAAAAATTTGTGTCCCTTAAAATTGCCAAGGCCCGATTCTTGTTGAAGGCGTTGTCTTATGTTCTTTTTTAAGCAATCGCACATAACATAATTATTATAACCTGTGTCTTGACATTTTTGGCAGTTGTATTGTGGTGTGATATCCTTTTGCGAAAAACCAAGTTTTGCAAGCAGCTTTTGCTGTTTTTCTAAAATTGCGTCATATTCTTTGCGAAGCTTTTTTTCTTGGGAAGAGCCCAGTTCGGTTTTTACAAGTGCCAACATTTTTGTTCGCAGGTCACTCTCTAGTTTTGAAAAATCAGGGTTTTTGCGCAATGTTTGTAAAGTGTTTTGAGCTTTTATTTCGGCATTCATGCGCTTTTGTCTAAGTTTATTCTTTTCGCTGTTGATAATATCTGTTTTGTTCATATTACCTCCTTAGATTTCAATTTCTTTGAATGCGTCAAATATACTTTCGTACTCTTCATCGGTATAACTTTGTATTAGGGTAGAAGGGGCTTTGGTTGTTGCACTGATATTGCTTTTTTTGGCTTTTGCAAGGTCGTGTATGTTGTTTGTGTGCCATGATGACAAAATTTTGCTCATGTATGCAATTGGGGCAGTTTTGTCCTGAGATAGTGTTGCGGCATATTCAATAACTTCGTCTGGCATATCCCAAGCATATCTCCAACGATTGTAAATATCTCGGTCTTGGTTGTTTACATTTCGTTTTAGGCCAATGCTTGATAAAACTTTTGCAATTTGTTTGTCTAGTTTGTCTATGCTTATGGTGTGTTGCTTAAAGGCTTCTAGGCTGACAATTCCAAGATTGTAAAGTTTGTTAATATAATCATTTAGGCTAGAAAGAGTACGCTTGTCATGCAAATAGCAATAGTTGGCAATAGCCAGCAAGACATCATTATTATAGCCTTTGTTAAGCCAAGGGGTAATGTAAGTTTGAATTTCGTTGTCAACATCATCATAGTAAACACCAATCAACTTGTTTATGTTGCGGGCAAGGTCATATAATGCTTCTTTGTTTGCCTCGTACTCTTTAATTTCTTTTTCGCTTAAAAGCCTCATTTCATAATAGTTGTGCAAAATTTTGTCAAGACGATCAAAGCCACCGCGTTTTATGGTGCTGGCTACATAAAGCACACATTCATCTAAAAAGCCATATTCTTTAGTCCATTTTAGGTACATTTGGTGTTCGTCAAGCCCAAATTTTTTTGTAGAGCCAAGAACAGAAAGGATTTTTTGAATAGTTTTGTTGGCATTGTAATAATCGGTTAGTTTTTTCTCAATGTTGTCTGTGCTAATAACACCTTCGCGTGCCCAATTTTGAGCCACAGTAAGTATATAGCGATAGCCAACATTGTTGCCCTTATATTCGGCACAATAACGCATTATCATCAAAAGGGCTTCGGGCGAAAACTTGCGCCCATCAGGCAAAGAAAACCCTTCGATAAGTGCATAATATTCTTCGTATTCGTTTGGTGTGATTTGACGACCCGAGATTATGTCTTGTGCCTGAATATTAAACTCGATATATTTGTCTTTATTATACTTTTTGTTGGATAAGTGTACACCACGAATAGGCAAATATTGCACTTCAAGTGGGTCAGTGTTTACTATGCGCACAAGGCCTTGTTCTTCCCAGTACTTAAAAGCGTCCAAAACCTCATTTTCGCTATATCCCAAAGCGTTTGCAAAAGAAGGCAAATCATTGCCGCTTAAATCTTGGGCGTTATTGTTGCACAAATAAAGCCCATAAAGATATATGGCAGCAACTTTTGGCGGGGTAGAAGGCAAATAGCGTGTGAAGAAAATATTGTCTACAATAGTGTAGGTTTTTGATACATATTCGCTGCTAAACTTGCAAAAAGCCATAGTTTTTACCTTCCTTTTATCTAAATATATCAAAAAAACCAAAAACTGACAATAGTTTGAAGCCAAGTTTATTTTAGGATATTTGTTTAAGTACTAAACCCCAACTTTTGCTCATACCATATTGAAAAAGACTTTTGGGGGAAAAATGAAAAGCATAATCAAACAATTTGTCACTATTTTGTGTTTTTTTGTTTTTTGCGCTACTCTTTGGGGCTGTTCGAAAATTAATGAAGTCGAAAAAATCAGTCAAAACCTAAGCAGTTATACAATTGATGCAACCATAAACACTGATAATCATACAATTGAGGCCACCGAGGTTATTAATTATCACAACAACACAGGCGTAAGGCTTGAGGAGTTGTGCCTGCACCTTTATCCAAACGCCTTTCGTGCAAATGCCGATGCCACAAAGGCTGTTAGTGCCAGCCAATATCAAAAATGCTATCCAAATGGTTTTGATGCGGGTGACATAACAATAAAAGGGCTTGTTTACAATGATTCTACCTGCGGTTATCAAATTGGTGGCCAAGATGACAATATATTAATTGTTACTTTGCCACAAGGGCTCGAAAATGATGCTGTTGGGTGTTTGTCTATCGAGTTTGTTGATGTTTTGCCAAAAGCAAATCACAGGTATGGCTATGGGCAGCACACAATTAATTGTGGAAATTTTTATCCTATAATGTGTATGTATGAAAACAATGAATGGGTGACAAACGGATATTGCCCAAATGGTGACCCGTTTTATTCGGAAATGGCAAATTATGACATAACAATTCATTATCCGCAAGAATACACGCTTGTTAGCACGGGGCAGCAAGTTTTTGCAAAAGATAGTGCGGGGGCGGTTTGCAAAGCCCAAGCCCTTGCCGTGCGAGATTTTGCTTTTGTGTTGTCATCAAACTTTGAAAAACAAACGCAAATGTGCAATGGCGTAGAAGTCAATTATTATTACTATGAGGACGACAATGCTGCCCAACACTTAAAGACTTGTTGTGATGCCTTGTCAACCTTTTGCAACATGATTGGCAAATATCCATATAATGTGCTTAATGTGTGCAAAACAAATTTTTTGCAAGGTGGAATGGAATATCCCAATCTTGTGTTTATTTCGGACGATATTGATGTAGACAGCGATTACAAAAACACAATAGTACACGAAATAGCGCATCAATGGTTTTATGGCGTAGTGGGCAATGACGAATGCACCTATCCGTGGCTTGACGAGGCCCTGACCGAATATTGCACGGCCCTGTTTTATGACCACAATGCTGGGTACGACAAAACAACAGCAAGCGTGCTTGCAAGTGCACTGTCTTCATATCTTTTGTTTTGTGATATGTACAAAGAAGTTTATGGTGACCTAGATACAAGCATGAACCGAACAATTTATGACTTTAGGACAGAAACCGAATATGTATACATGACATATGTGCGAGGAGTGCTAATGTTTGACAGTATTGCTGATGTTGTGGGCAAAAAGGGGATTGTACGCTGCATTTCAAGATATTATGCCGACAACGCATATACAAACGCCACGCCAAAAGATTTGATACACTCGTTTGAACATGCTTCGGGCAAAAACCTAACAAGTTTTATTACATCTTGGCTTGACGGAAGCGTAGTGCTTGAAGAATTGTCAAGATAAACAAAAACTATGCAAAATTGCATAGTTTTTTATATTGCCCTAACATCAACCTTAATTTTTGTTTCAATACCTTCGGCAAACCTTATTTTTACATCGTATGCACCTACCATTTTGATGTTTGGTGTAGTTATTTTTTTCTTGTCAATTGTTATGTCATATTCTTTTTTGATGGTATCAGCAATTTCCTGAGAGGTTACGGCACCAAACAACTTGCCATTTTCACCAATTTTGGCTTTGACGATTATGGTTTGGCCCTTTAATTTTTCGGCCTCAATACCAAATGCTTTGCGTTCTTCGGCCTTGTGATAGGCCTTTGCATTTTCGGCCTGAGAATGTATGTTTTTGTTTGTGTTGTTTGCAACCTGTGCAAGGCCTTTTTTTATCAAAAAGTTGCGCCCAAATCCATCTGCCACCTTAACAATTTCGCCCTTTTTGCCTGTTCCTTTGACATCAGCGAGTAAGATTACTTCCATAAAATTTTACTCCTTTTTGTTTTTTTAATTTTAATATCAAAAAAGGGTTTTGTCAATGAATATATTACCATATTTTGTCAACAATGGTTTTTGGAGGGGATATGGATATAAGATGTTACAAAACAGGGTGCAGACACAATAATGGGTTAACCTGCGAGGCAAAATTTTTGGGTATTAACACTCGTACAGTGTGCGAAAGCTTTGTTAGGGCCGACGAAGACAAAAATATTGGAAAACTTATGTTTGAGGCGGCACCCGAATTTGCAAATTCGCGGCATATTGGCACAATTAAGTTAAGCTGTCAGCAATATGGCTGTTTGTTTAACAACAATGGCGGTTGCAGCGCAAATGGCATAACAGTTGTTGTTGCAAATGACAAGCCCGCATGCGCAACCTATATATTGGACGAACCAACAATGCCAAAAACATCATAGTTTTGGCAAAAAAACTCTTTATTTGTCATATATTAATCTATCACGGAGGTTGTATGATAATAGAGAGTTTTATTACTTTTATGAACAAAATCATGTTGTTTAGTTCTTATGTGGACACAACATCATCTTTTCCAAACACGCTTACGCCCCAGCAAGAGCGTGATTATTTTGCCAAATATAAATCAGGTGACCAGTATGCAAAAACAGTGCTAATAAGTCACAATTTAAGGCTTGTTGCGCATATTGTCAAAAAGTACAGCAATAGTCAAAAAGATGCCGATGACCTAATTTCGGTTGGTGCCATAGGACTTATTAAGGCCATCGAAACTTATTCGTTAGACAAAGGCACACAACTTTCAACATACGCAGCGCGTTGTATCGAAAATGAAATTTTAATGCTTTTTCGCACCACAAAGAAGCAAAAAAATATTCTTTCGCTTGACGAAAAACTTGGCACCGAAAAAGACGGCAACGAAGTTGTTCTTGGTGATGTGTTAAGCGAAAATGTCGACCTTATTGATGAAATTGACACAAACATAATAACCGAGGACATATTAAAACTAATAAAAGATGTATTAACCCCGCGAGAATATCAAATTTTGGTGTTGCGGTATGGCATAGGGGGAAGGGTGGCCTACACTCAGCGCGAAGTGGCACAAAAACTAGGCATTTCACGCTCGTACATCTCACGAATAGAAAAGAAAGCTATTCAAAAAATTCGAAAAAAAGTTGCTCAAACTGGTATTAAGGAATTTTAACAAAACAAAACACAACCAAAACTATTGACAAAAACCCAAATCTACCATAAAATTGACCTAAAATTATAATGAGTGGTGTGGTTATGGAAACATTTTCAAAGATAAAGCAATACCTTATAAACAAACAAAACAAGGTAGAAAAGAAAAATGCTTTGCAAGTTGCAAAACTTGATGATGAATTATTTGAGATTTATTACAAAAATTATGAACTTTTTAGGCTCGAAACCTTTGGCGTGCGCGAAATTTCGGATTTACAAAACAAACAAATGGAAGTTTTGGCATATCAATCATGGAAAGAAGATATAAATTCAAACAAGTCATTAAGGGGCAAATTAGATTTTTGCCGCATATTATATGACAGCGGTTTTGCAGTGGGCCTTGCAGGAATGGTTGGCATAACCGCCCACACGGCGCACTATATTTCACCAACCATTTTTTCTGTTGGCATAACAGCCGCTTTGATGGCAATTGATCTTGGCCAGGCGCTAAAAACCAAGTTTCAATACGATACCGAACTTTACAAGCCATATCGCAGTGCTTATTATTTGGACAAACTCGAGCAAAGTTCTGCTCAAAAGCTTTGCCAGCAATATCGTCAAAAAACCCTAGCAAGATTTGAAAAAACTCACATTCTTCAACAAACAGCCCCAGTTCTTACAAGATAAAACTTGCAAAATATTTTCAAAATAGGTATTTACAAGGTCATTTAAGTGTGATATAATAGGCATGTAGTTAGTTAGATGGTTGAATGTATTTTGTACATTAGGAAAGTCCGAGCACAACAGGGCAGGGTGCAAGATAACATCTTGTGAAGGCGACTTCAAGGATAGTGCAACAGAAACAAACCGCCACTTAATTGTCTATTTTTGTGTTTTTATAATTTTTTAATTATATCTTACCTCCTATTTTTTCACAAAAACCAAGTGGTAAGGGTGGAAAGGTGAGTCAAAAGCCCACCGGCATTTGCGAGAGCAAGTGTGCTATGTAAACCCCACCTTGTGCAAGATAAGGGAAGTTAAACGAGTTGCCCGCTCGTTCCCGACATACATCGCACGAGCATATTGGCGACAATATGCCTAGATAGATGACCATCCTAGACAAAACTCGGCTTACAGACTAAACTACCCACAACGGAGA
>JAFTCZ010000004.1 GCA_017454425.1 Clostridia bacterium
CTTGACAAAATAGTCTTAATTGTGTAAACTAAATAAGTCTATTTTCTAATTTAACGAATTAGCCCCTCGCAAAAATTGTTGTAGGCAAATTAAAAATTTTTTGGAGGACTTTAGGTCATGAAAACATTTATGCCAAAAGAGGCAGAGATTGAGAGAAAGTGGTGGGTTGTAGATGCCACCAACATTCCACTTGGCAGACTAGCAAGTCAAGTTGCTAATGTTTTGCGAGGGAAAAACAAACCAACATATTCTACACATATGGATATGGGTGACTATGTAATTATTGTTAATTCTGACAAAGTTGCGCTTACCGGCAACAAGCTAGAAGACAAATATCTTCGTTATCACACACTTTATCCGGGCGGAGATAAGCAAATTCAATACAAAAAGTTGATGAAAGAAAACAGCCCAAAAGCAATTGAGCACGCAGTAAAAGGTATGTTGCCAAAAAACACTTTGGGACGCAAAATGTATCGCAAACTATTTGTATATGCTGGTGCAACACACAATCACCAAGCACAAAACCCACAACCATTAAATGTAAAGGGAGGCAGATAATTTATGGCTAAAACCGCAATAAAGAAAGACATGTCAACACCAGCAACTGGTCGTCGTAAATCATCTGTTGCTCGTGTACACATCACCGAAGGTAACGGAAAAATAATAATTAATGACAAAGATATTGAACAATACTTTGGTCTTGACACACTTAAACAAATTGTTCGTCAACCACTTGTTCTTACAAATAACACAGACAAACTTGACATTAAGGTTAATGTTTATGGTGGTGGTGTTAGTGGTCAGGCAGGTGCAATTCGTCACGCAATTGCTCGTGCATTGGTAAAATACAACGAAGAAAACAAAGCTGTGCTTAAGACAGCAGGGCTTCTTACTCGTGACCCTCGTATGAAAGAGCGTAAAAAATACGGTCTTCACAAAGCTCGTCGTGCTGTTCAATTTAGCAAGCGTTAATATGCAAAAATGCAATCAAATTTTAGGTTGCATTTTTTGTTTTTTGTCATATTTTTGTTTGCTTATTCACAAAATATATGTTATCATAAACCTATATTACAGATAAGGAGAAATTAAATGTTTGATTTAACATGCATATTAACAGTATTTGCATTTTTATTGATAGCAGTTATCTTTTTGATTATGAGTTTGGTTTTGCGTGCAAACATCGTCAAACAAACGGCAAACTTGCTTGACAGCAAGTCAAATGATTCTGCAAAAGATGCATTTAATATTATTGAAAGCACAAAAAAATTATTGTGGTATCTTGGTATCACATATCTAACTATTGCTCTTGCTATGTTACTTGAAGGAGCATGGGGAATTTTTGAATTGCAAGTATTTAACAACATCTTCATAATCTGCGGTGTTATTTTGTTCTTGTTTGGCGTATTTTTGACCGCATATGGTGTTTTGGCAATGTTTAACACCAATGACAAAAAGTTTGGTGTATTGCGCAAATCTACACTTGCCACAATATGCAATTTGGCTGATGGCAAAAAACTGCTAGTTTTAGTTCCAAACACAACATTTGGTGAAGAAGCAGTAAAAGGTGCCGAAAAAATTGATGCTAATCTTGTTTCATCATTCCGTATGGCACACGGCAAAGCACTTGATTTTTGCGTTGTTGAAGATGCAAGTGCGTACAAAATTGGTGTTCAATATTTGATGTACAGCAGTATGTTGCGTGTCAAATATCAAAAAATTACAATCAGTTTTGTCACCGAAAAAGCTTTTGATGCAAGCGTATCAAATATAGAACAAAAAGCCGAACCAGCAAAAGAAAAACCCGCTGTTGTTGCGGCAAAGGCAAAAAAAGAAGACGAGGCAGTTGTTTCTGCTGAAAACAAAGAAGCCGCAGTTGCAGAAAAACCAGCAAAAAAAGCAAAGAAACCAACAAAAAAGGCTGAAAAGCCAGCAAAGAAAGCAGCCGCAAAAAAAGCAGAAAAAACTGAAAAGCCGGTAGTAGAAAAGAAAACAAAGAAAGTAGAAGACAAGAATGAGAAAGCTGCAAAACCAGCAACAAAAGCACAAAAAACTTCTACCAAAGCACAACCAAAAGCAAAAACTGAAAAAACCACAACCAAAAAAGCGACAGCCGCACCAAAAACCCAAAAGACAACCAAGGCAAAAAAATAGTTGATTGTAGGTAAGAAATGAATACTTATGATATAATTATTGTAGGGGCAGGGCCAGCAGGAATGACTGCTGGCATTTATGCTGCCCGTGCGGGTATGAAGGTTTTGGTTATCGAAAACAAAGGTCCAGGTGGACAAGTGGCATTAACAAGCACAATTCAAAACTATCCAGGGGTTGGCAATATTGATGGTTTTATGCTTGGGCAAAACATGTGGGACCAAATGACAGCCTTGGGTGTTGCAACCGAATTTCGCACAGTTGACAGCATAGATTTTGAGGCACAGCCAAAAAGAATTGTTGCCGAAGGTGTAACATTTTTTGCTACTGCCATCATATTATCTATGGGTGCATCATCAAGAGGATTGGGCGTGCCAAAAGAAAAATTTTATATTGGCAAAGGCTTGTCTTATTGTGCAGTTTGTGATGGTATGCTTTATAAAAATAAAAATGTTGCTGTCATTGGTGGTGGCAATAGCGCCCTAGAAGATGTTTTGTATCTTTCAAATATTGCAAAGCACATAACTCTTATCCATCGCCGAGATGGCTTTAGGGCAGAAGATGCTAGTGTCAAACAAATGTATGCAAAAATTGAAAGCACACCTGGTTTGATTGACTTAAAACTTTGCAAGGTTGTTAGTGAAATAATTGGTGAAGACAAAGTACAAGGCTTAAAAATTCGTGATGTAAACACAAATCAAACAGAAGAAATTGTGCTTGATGGTGTTTTTGTCGCTATTGGTCGCAGTCCTCAAACCGAGTTGTTGGACGGAAAAATCAATCTTGATGCACAAGGTTATATAATTACTGACGAAAATATGGCTACTAATATTAGTGGAGTATATGCCGCAGGTGACATTGTGCACAAAAATTTAAGACAAATTGCAACGGCTATTAGTGATGGTGCCATTGCCGGAACACACGCAAGTGTTTATTGCAAACGCCACAAGATTTAGAACATATTTTGGTCTTAATAGGAGTAGTCTTGCAAAATTTAATATTTGGTACAGATGGGATAAGAGGCATTGCAAACAAGCAAATGTCAGCAAGTCTCATCTTTTTTGTTGGCAAAAGTTTGGCAATTAGGTTGTTAGAAAATACACAATCATATCGCAAAGTTATGGTGGGACGAGATAACAGGCAATCTAGTGATATGCTATTTTGTGCACTATCAGCTGGGCTTATGTCTATGGGCGTTGATGTTGTTGATGTTGGGCTGGTTACAACGCCGGCTTTGTCATATTTATTAAAAGATGGTGGGTGCGATTATGGTGTTATGATTACGGCAAGTCACAATCCGGCCGAGTATAATGGTATTAAAATTTTTGATAGTTTTGGACATAAAATAATGCCCGAGCAAGAGCAAAAAATTGTTGATATATACAATAATATGGATTCTTATATATACAGCGGTGATGTTGGCCGCATGTATGACAATAAGGATAAGATATATAAATATATAGATAAAATAATAGATAGTATTGGCAATCTTTCATTAAAAGACCGCAAAATTGCCATAGATTGTGCAAATGGTGCCGGCAGCGATATTTTGCCATATGTTTTCAAAACCTTAATTGATAAATGCGATTGTTACAACTGCAAAACATTGGGTGAGATAAACAAAGATTGCGGTAGCGTGAACACGCAAGAGTTTTGCAAAATCGTAAAAAACAATTATGATTATGGCTTTGCCTTTGATGGTGATGCAGATAGAATTGTTGTTATATTAAAAGATGGCCAAATTTTAAGTGGTGAGAAAATATTGTACATTTTGGCAAAATATTATCATTCACAAAACCGCTTAACAAACAACACAGTAATAACAACCATATTAACAAGCATTTGTGTCGAGCAAGCTTTGCAAAAATTGGGCATCAAAACAATTAGGTGTGATGTAGGTGACAAATATGTTTTTAATGCCATGCAACAGCATAATGCAGTGCTGGGCGGAGAAGATAGTGGGCATGTGCTTTTGGGTGATATTAACCCAACTGCCGATGCAATGCTTGTTGGTTTAACTTTATTAAAAATATTTGCCGAAATTGACTTTGACATACAAGGGTATATACAAGATATTCAACCTTACTATTCATTAAAAGATGATATTTTGGTTAGTGAAAGGCAAAAAAAGCAATTTTTGTTAGGTGTGTTAAATGATTTTGTGTCTAGTCTTGACAACGAAATGGGAGAAGATGGGCGTTTGCTTGTTAGGGCAAGCGGAACCGAATGTGTTATAAGAGTTTTGTTAGAAGGGAAAGATAAAGACTTAATGCAAAATATTGCAAAAAAGGTTAAACAAAAGATATTAGATTTATAATAAACATTATTACTATCACAAAAACATGTGGTAGTTTTTTCTTCAAAATATTTCAAAAATTTTCAAAAAAAGTGGTGTTTTTTGGTTGACAGAGCATATAATAGGTTATATAATATTAGCAATCAAACCACAAGAGTGCTAACAAACATTCAAACTGTTTGCTAACAATAAAGGAGGTGCAACTTGCAAAGTGAAAATGAAGAATTAAGTCCACGCAAATCTCAAATTCTTTTGAGCGCGGTCGAAGATTATATTCAGCAAGCCAGCCCAATAACCTCAAGTAATATTCAACACAAATGCCCGTTTGAGTTATCAACTGCAACCCTTCGCAATGAGTTAAATGCACTTGAGGCGATGGGGTATCTCAAGCAATTGCATACATCAGGTGGCAGGGTTCCTACAAGCAAAGGTTATCGATATTTTGTCAACTCTATGATAAAAGATGTACCGCTTGACAAACAGGTGCTAAGTGATATTCAGGGGTTGTTTGATGAACGCACTGTATATCTTGGTGATATGATAAATGATATTGCCAATATTGTGTCAAAAGCAACAAATTATCCAACAGTGGTTATGTTAAAGGGGTTTGAAAAATTAATCATTAAAAACCTAAAAATTATACCACTTATGACTGGGCAAGCGTTAATTTTGATAGAAACAAACAGCGGAGTTATTAACAACTCGATGCCAACCACTGCCGAAACACCAATGCAAACATATATTGATGCCAGCAATTTTTTGACAAAAACCTTTGAAGGACAAACTGTGTCTAGCATGATAAAAAACATGAATACCTTTAAGGGCAATATGTCGCAAGAAATTATGGAGTACAAGGCAATATTCGAGTCATTAATTGGCTCACTTAGCAAAATTGTTGACGAAATTGGCGAGCACAAATTTAGTGCAAAAGGACAACTTAGGTTGCTTGATGTGCCCGAATATAGCGACCTAAACAAAGCAAAACCAATTATCGAGGCAATAAGCAATCGCAAAGAAATTGAAGAAATATTTACAGAAGATTTGGATAGTGATGTATCATTTAAGATTGGTGCCGAAATACCTGTCAAAAATCTTCAAGATTGTGCCATAGCTCGTGCTGATTATTCGGTGGGAGATGAAACCACTGCCAGCATAGGCATTATTGGTCCACAACGAATGGACTATGCAAAAATTGCAAGTGCATTAAAGTTTGTAGTAGGCGAGTTTAACAACCTTAAGATGTTGTCAAACGCCCAACAAAACTCACAAAAAGGAGAGAGAGATGAGCAAAAAGAATAAAAAACGCACTCAACAAGATAAACAAACTAATGTTAATGCACAAGAAGAACATGTTGCTGCTGATATGTGCAATACTGCAGAAGTGTCTTTTGCAGACGAAGAGCAACTGGTAGCGGGGGAAGAACAAAAACAAGACGAATGTCAAATAGATGATAGTGATATTGATGTTAACCTAAATAATTCAAACGAACAAGCAATGGAGTTTGATTATTATGAACAACAACTATCAGCCGAAAGGTCAAACCTTGAAATGTACAAAAATATGGCACAGCAACTGCAGGCCGATTTTGATAATTATCGCAAAAGAAATGCAAACATAGCAAAAGAAAGTAGGCAAGAAGGTGAACTAGATGCAGTAAAAGCCATGCTGCCTGCATATGATGCACTGGTTGAAGGCATCAAAATGGTAACAGACGAAAACACAAAAACAGGTTTAGAGATGGTTGAAAGAATGTTTTTGCAGTCATTAAGTTCTCTTAACATTCAACCTATACAGGCTGTTGGTCAAGAGTTTGACCCAAAAATTCACAATGCAATAATGACCGAAGAAGCACAAGATGTCGAAGAAGGCATTGTGATAGATGAATTTTCAAAAGGTTTTGTGCGTGATGACGGCACTGTTGTAAGAGTTGCAACAGTAAAAGTCTCAAGATAAAAAACAATTGGCAAATGTTTGACTAGCATATCATAGTTTGCATATTTAAGGGGCAAGCGTAACACTATGATATGTTAGCAGACAAAATCTAACAAATGTTTGCCGCGATATATATATTTGCCCTAATAACTTTTTACAACAATCTAAAGGAGATTATATTATGTCAAAAATTATTGGAATTGACTTGGGTACAACAAACTCTTGTGTATCCGTTATGGAGGGTAACGAACCCGTAGTTATTGCCAACGCAGAGGGCGCAAGAACAACCCCTAGTGTAGTTGGTTTTACAAAAACTGGTGAAAGGTTGGTTGGCCAAATGGCAAAACGCCAGGCTGTTGCTAACCCCGAGCACACAATAAGTAGTATCAAGCGTGAAATGGGTACTGATTATACAGTAAAAATTGATGACAAGACATACACCCCACAAGAAATTAGTGCTATGATACTTACAAAACTTAAAAACGATGCCGAAGCATATCTTGGGCAAAAAGTAACACAGGCGGTTATTACTGTTCCTGCATACTTTACAGACAGCCAACGTCAGGCAACAAAAGATGCTGGTAAAATTGCTGGACTGGAAGTGTTGCGTATTATCAACGAGCCAACAGCAGCCGCACTTGCGTATGGCCTAGACAAAGCAGACAATGCACACCAAAAAATTATGGTATTTGACCTTGGCGGTGGTACTTTTGATATTAGTATTTTGGAAGTTGGCGACAATGTATTCGAAGTTCTTGCCACAAAAGGTAACAACCGTCTTGGTGGTGACGACTTTGATAATCGGATTATCGATTTGCTTGTCAAAGACTTTAAGGACATAGAAGGCAGTGACCTATCAAAAGACCGCA
>JAFTCZ010000034.1 GCA_017454425.1 Clostridia bacterium
GTTTATATGCATATTATCTCACAGGTAATACAACAAGGCAAAAATGCCATTATGCTGGTGCCCGAGATATCACTAACCCCACAAGTTATGGGCAATTTTAAGGCAAGATTTGGTGATAATGTGGCCTTATTGCACAGCGGATTAAGTGATGGCGAAAAATTTGATGAGTGGCAACGAATTCGTGAGGGTGATGTGCGTATTGTTATTGGGGCCCGTAGTGCAATTTTTGCACCTATAAAAGATATTGGTGCAATAATTTTGGACGAAGAACACGACCCTAGTTATAAATCCGAAAACAATCCAAGATATCTTACACACGATGTTGCAAAATTTAGGGCCGAGTATAACCATTGTCCACTCATTTTGGGAAGTGCAACCCCCGCATTAGAAAGTTTTTATGCGGCAAAACAAAACAAATATACATTGCACGAATTGCCCGAGCGAGCAAACAAAAAGGCCATGCCATCTATACAAGTTGTAAATATGTGCACCGAAATGTTAAATGGCAATATGGGGGCATTTTCGGGGCAATTAATTGATGATTTGCATAAATGCGTTGCACAAAACAATCAAGCAATGCTGTTTATAAATAGGCGTGGGCACAGTAGTTATATGATTTGCCGCGAGTGTGGTTATATACCAAAGTGCGAAGATTGTGATGTATCTTTAGTATATCATAGTGAAGACAATCAATTAAAGTGCCATTATTGCAGTAAAAGATATAAGGCATTAACAAATTGCCCAAAGTGTGGCAGCAGTTATATTCGCTATGGTATAATGGGTACCCAAAGAATAGTACAAGAGTTGCAAAAAGAATTTCCTAATGTCAAAATATTGCGTATGGATAATGATACAACCTCAACGAAAAACGCTCTTACAAATCTATTGCAAGAGTTTGCACAAACAAAGCCTTGCATATTAGTTGGCACTCAAATGATAGCAAAAGGGCATGATTTTCCTGATGTTACGCTAGTTGGGGTTATTAATGCTGATATGAGCTTGCATTATAGTGATTATCGCAGTGCCGAGCGAACTTTTGAATTAATAACTCAGGTTGCGGGCAGAGCAGGGCGTGCCGAAAAACCAGGAAAAGTTATTATTCAAACATATACGCCAAATCATTATTTATATAGATTTGTTGCAAATTATAATTATCAAGGTTTTTTTGACAAAGAAATAAACTTGCGTCAAGTAACGGCTTTTCCGCCATTTGCAAAAATTGTAAGAGTATTAATATCTAGTGAAAATGACGAAAAAGCACGCAAAACAACAATGGAAATTTATAAACAAGTAAAACTTTTGGAATTGGATTTTGCCAACGAGTTTTTATATTGTGAGGCAATGAAATCACCGCTTAGCAGAATTCAAAAAAAATATCGTTATCAAATTTTACTGCGCTTTAAGTTAACGCACGAACAACAAATTATTGATAAGATTTATGAAATATTAGATGGTATAAAAATGCAAGGAATACAAGCATTTATTGAGATAAACCCGTCAAATATGTCATAGATTGTGCATAATTATGCAAAAATATGAATAAATAGGAGAAAACAAAAATAAAAGGTCAAATATTTAAGGGAGTTGCTGGTAAATATCAAGTTTGTGTTGATGGCAAGATAATAAACGAGGTTCCGGCACGCAAAAAATTGAGATATTCAAAATTGTATGTTGGTGATTATGTAGACTATAACAAAGATGAAAA
>JAFTCZ010000035.1 GCA_017454425.1 Clostridia bacterium
AACACCAAGAATATAGTGGTGAAGACATGACTTACACCGATCCATTTACCAACGAAAAGTATATTCCTTATGTAATCGAGCCAAGTGTGGGGGTAGATAGGTTGTTGCTTGCAATACTATGCAGCGCATACAGGGTAGAAGAATTGCCAAACAATGACAGCCGTGTTGTTTTGGGGCTTAACAAAACACTTGCACCAATTAAGGTGGCGGTTTTGCCTTTGTCTAAAAAACTTGAGGACAAAGCAATGCAAATATTCACCGACTTAAGCAAAAATTATCGTACTCAATATGATACAACAGGTTCTATTGGTAAACGCTATCGTCGCCAAGACGAAATAGGAACACCATATTGCGTAACAGTAGATTTTGATACCCCAACTGACAATAGCGTAACAGTTCGTGACCGCGACAGTATGGAACAAGTAAGAGTAAAACTAGATGAGTTAGATGAATGGTTGCGCACACATCTAAAATAAAACCAAAAGCATAAGTACTATGCTTTTTTTTGTTTATTAAAATACTGTACTATGCACAATTCTTATCAGGTACTATGCAGTTTTTTGTGGGTATGTTGCAAAAAAATTGCACAAAGTGCATAATATGCATAGTATTAATATTCTATTTTTTGACCAATAAACAGCCTTGTTATATTGTTTTTGTGGATAAGTTCTTGTTTTTGCACATTAAGTTTTTTTGCAATACTGTCTATTGTGTCAAGCGGTTTTACAATGTATGTTTTTGTTTGATTTGTGTCAACAAACAAAACGCACCCAGCGTAAAGTTTTTCAATATTATTATCCTTTTTTAATTGATGTACACTTGTATTATATTTTTTTGCAATACTTTCAAAGGTTTCATTTTGTTGCACACGATGCAAAAATTTTGAAACAAGCGGAAATTTTATGATTTGAATCATACATTATTATATTTTATTGTTTTTAATAATATGAAATAAAAAACTTGTATTTTTTGCAAATTATTAATTTTTGTAAATTTCATAATACATAAATTTTTATAATAAAATAATGTATCAAATTTTGGAGGTAATACTATCAAACAATCCGCTTTTCGTGCAGTTTTGATTGTTGCATTGTTTTCGGTGTTAACTCGGGCACTTGGTTTTTTATTTAGGATATATCTTTCGCGTGAGTTGGGCGCCGAACTGCTGGGTGTTTATCAAGTTGCGTTTAGTGTTTTTATGGTGCTGATTGTTATTGTTGCTAGTGGTTTGCCTCTTACGGTGTCAAAGCAAACTGCAAAATATCAGGTAAATGGTGACAAATTGGGACAATATGGTGTTGTGGGAAGTGCATTAATAATTGGCCTTGCTGTGTCCGCTGTTTTATGTTTAGTTTTTATTGTTTTTCACAATTTTGTTGGTTTTTTATTTACTGACGAACGCAGTCTAATAGTTTTGCTTTGTCTTTTGCCAGCTGTGGTGTTTAGTGCAATTTATTCAGCTTTTCGTGGTTCGTTGTGGGGCACAAAAAATTATTTTTTTGTGTCATTATCCGAGTTTATCGAACAAGTGGCTCGCATTGGCGTTTTTGTGGTGATGATTTATTTTGTTTTGCCAAGCACAAACAAAGGAATCGTTGCGGGGCTTAGTATGACTATTGCTTGCTTTGTTTCTATGATGTTTATGATTATTGTTTATTTTGCCATGCGTCGCAAAATTGCAAATCCACGCGGACATTATAAAGAAGTATTAACAAGTGCTTTGCCCATAACAGGTGTTCGCACCGCAACAAGTTTAATTCAGCCTCTTATTGCAGTTTTGTTTCCTTTGATGATGGTTTTGTCGGGCTCGACTGCACAGCAAGCCATGACAATGTATGGCATAGCAATGGGAATGGCCTTGCCACTATTATTTTTGCCAAGCACAATTGTAGGGGCAATGAGTTTTACTTTAATTCCCGATTTGTCGGTAAGTGTTGCACAAAAAAACAATAATCAAATTTCACAAAAAATTAGGTCAAATATATTTTTTGCAACATTAATAAGTATTTTGTTTGTACCTTTTTATGTAGGCGCGGGAAGCGAGATTTGCACTTTTTTGTATGATAACGCCTTGGCCGGAGTTTATTTAAGCAAAAGTGCCATTATCATGTTGCCACTGGGACTATCAAACATCACAAGCAGCATCTTAAATGCCCTAAATTTGGAAGTTAGGTCTTTTGTGCACAACATAATTGGTGGGGTATTTTTGATATTGTGCATAGTGTGTTTGTCGGGCGCTATGGGGGTTGATGCCTTAATTTTGGGCTTTGGGTTGTGCATGACTATTACAACAATTTTGAATGTTGTTATGATAAAAAGGCATACACAAATGTCATTTAACTTAACAAAACCTTTGTTATTAATGTTGGGGTTTGTGGTTTTAAGTGCAATGCTTTGCCATTTTTTATGTGGCATATTGTGTAATGTTTTTGGCGTTTTTTGGGCACTTGTTATTGCGGGAATTGTGTGCTTGGGAAGTTTTATTTTGTTGTGCTTTTTGTTTGGGTTGTTAGATGTTGTTGCTATTATTGGTAGTTTTTTACCCCAAAAAATAAAAAAAAGAGCATAAATTGTGTTTTTTATCACAAAACTAAATTATGTTAATTATTGTTTGCCGAGTTTTAATAATTTATTTGGTAGTTTTGTTTTATTTGCGAGTTATGGGCAAAAGACAGTTGGGTGAATTGCAACCGTTTGAGCTTGTTGTCACTCTTTTGATAGCCGATATTATCTCACTGCCAATGACTCAAATAAGCATGCCGCTTTTGTTTTCTTTGGTACCCCTAACCACTTTGGTGCTTGTGCATTATTTTGTATCACTTGTTACTCGCAAGTCAATAAAATTGCGCAGCATAATTAATGGCAAACCTGTTGTTGTGATAAGTCCACAAGGAGTGCAATATCAAGCATTAAAATCACTTAATATGAATATAGATGACCTGATTGAAGGTCTTCGTTCGTGTAACTATTATCAGGTGCAAAATGTACAATATGCAATTGTCGAAAACAATGGTACCATGACGGTTATTCCAAAATCGGGTGCCGCGCCGGTTTGCAATCAGGATATGAACATAAAATTGCCAAAATCATCTTTGCCACTTAATATAATAACTGCGGGCAAATTAAATAAAGAAAATATTCAAATAAGTGGTATTGATGAAAATTTTATAAACAATATCTTAAAACAAGCAAAAATAAAAAGTGCTAAACAAGTTTTGTTATTTACCCTAGATATGAATGGCTGTGTGTACATTCAGGGATATGATACGCAAGGCCAAATAATTCAAACAAATTATGACGGGCAAGGGCGGTGGTAAAGGTGAAGGTTCGAACAATAATATTGTTTTCGATGTTGGCGGTCCTGCTAGGGGTTGTTGTGTGGGAGCAAATATTTATTGACAACACAATTAGCACAATGCAAACCATGTCTGCAAGTTTGTATGAACAGTTGGAAGAAGAAAACCTTGAGCGGTCAACCGCACTTGCACAAGACATGCACAATTATTGGTTAAGGCGGCAGGCTGTTATTAGTTTGATGGTTGATTATCGTGATATCGAGCAAATTGGGCGACAATCAAGTTATATAATTGCACATCTTAATAATCAAGATTTTGAACTAGCTCGCAGTGAGTGCCAGCAGTTTGATTATATTGTTGGCAATTTTGCAAATATGACACATTTTGATGTTCACAACATATTTTAATAAAAAATAGTTTTTCACACAAAAAATAACTTTACATATAATAGTTTTGTAAGGTTATTTTTTAATTTTGGAGGAACAATTGTCAGAAAAATTTATTATAAATGGTGGCAAAAAACTGTATGGCAGTATAAGAATTGACAGTAGCAAAAATGCCATCTTGCCAATTTTGGCGGGCTGTATATTGTGTGAAGATGTTGTTGTGTTGCACGATTGCCCAAACTTTAATGACATAAATGCTATGTTAGAAGTTTTGAGGATTTTGGGGGCAAAAATAAATAAAGTTGACCGAGATATTTACATAGATTGTAAAAATATAGAATTTCATTATATTCCAAGCGAGCTAACAAAAATTATTCGTTCGTCCATTTTTGTTTTGGGGGCATTGCTTGGTAGACTTGGCAAAGCAAAAATTGCTTATCCAGGCGGGTGTGACATTGGTTTGCGCCCTATTGATATGCACTTAAAAGGCCTAAAAGAACTTGGTATTGATGTTGATGAAAAACACGGCTATATTTATTGTGATGCAAAAAATTTTACGCCCAGTACAATAACTCTTGATTATCCAAGCGTTGGTGCAACCGAAAATCTTATTATGGTGTCGGTGTTATCAAAGGGTACAACAAGAATTTTGCACCCCGCACGAGAACCCGAAATTGTAGATTTGCAGCAGTTTATTAATGCCATGGGCGGAGATGTAAGTGGTGCAGGCACGGACGAAATTGTGATAAATGGTGTTGCAAAATTGCGTGGCACGCATTATACGCCCATGCCTGACCGAATAATTGCAGGAACGGTTATGGTGGCATGTGCCATGGCGGGTGGTGAAGTTTTGTTAGAACATTGCGAACCAAAACATTTTTTGTCAATTATAGATAAATTGAGCAAAAGTAGTTGCAAAATCGTGGCGTTTAATGATAAAATCTACATACACAGTGATACAGCACTGCATAGTTTTGGGGGCATCGAAACAGGGCCTTATCCGGGGTTTCCAACAGATATGCAAACCCAAATGTTAACAATGGCAACAATTTGTGAAGGAAACACAAAAATTTGCGAAAATGTGTTTGAAAACCGCTTTAAGATTGTGCCAGAGTTGTGCAAAATGGGCGCGGATATTTCGGTTGTTGGCAAAACATGTTGGATAAAAGGTGTAAAAAGTTTGTACGGTGCTACGGTTTATGCCCAAGATTTGCGAGGCGGAGCATCACTTGTTTTGGCGGGCTTGAGTGCAAAAGGATATACCACGGTTTATGATGTTGGACACATAGACAGGGGATATGACAAACTTGATTTGATGTTATCTAGCCTTGGCGCAGACATTCGCCGACAAAAAGTAGAAGTATAAAGGGGGTGAGGATATGACCAAAAACAAAGCATTGGCAACTGTGTTGTCGGTTGTGTTTGCTTTTGTTTTGATAATTGCTTTGGGTCAGGGCATATTTAGGGTTGGCAAAATAGAACTAGTGGCACACACAACCACAAATCATCTTGCAACTCTTAATGAAAGCACGGTTTTATCCTCAAGTAAGTTAAACAAAGGCAAAAGCGTATTTTTGCTTGACCGCGAAGATTATATTAATAATCTAGAGCAAAATCAGCCATACATTAATGTTTTGGCACTCGAGGTTGTTTGGCCAAACACGGTTGTGTTTCATTATACCGAACGCGAAGAGTTGTTTGCCTTGGCTTTTGATGATTTTTATGCTTATGTAGATGCCAATTTTAAGGTGTTAAGGGTAGAACAAGGAAGTTTTGCCTCTACTCAGCAAAACCCAATTTTATTAAGCAATATTGCGGGACTTGAACAAGACAAAGTTGTTCCCGGAACATTTTTAAGCAAAGATATATTCTTTGATTATTTGGGGCTTGCCCAAGCCTACAAGGCAATTGGGTACAATGCAAACGATATGCGCTCAATGCTTGCAAGCATGAGTGTTGTGCAAAATGATGATGGCGACCTATTAACAATCAAGACATACCTTGGTGTAAAAATAACAATTCTTAATGCGGGCTATTATACCGCCCAAAAAGTTGCTTTGGCATATGAAATGCTGCAAGAATTAACCCCGGCTCAGCGTGCATCGGGCAAGATTTATGTCTTTAAGAACAGTCAAAATGTGCTTGAAAGCATGTATATTGAATAAAAATGCATAATAACAAGATGTAAAATGAATAATTTTACATTTTTTTTTATAAATATCAGTCAATTTGTTTGACTAAAATTTGATTGTTTTTTATAATATTAACATACTAGTGTAGTTTAAGTTTATGCAATGCACTTTGGGAGGACAGAGCTATGGCAAAAAAGAATGTAGCTGTTATGGATTTTGGTACCAGCCGTATTTCTGTTATAATTGGTGATAGGGGCATAAACAACACATTTGATGTCAAAGGTTTTGGTGAGATTAATTATGCGGGCTTTATGGACGGGCAGTTTCTCGAGCCCGAAAGGTTGCCCGAGTGTATTCGTGCCGTGCTTGCCATGGCCGAAAACAACGCCCGCACAAAAATAACCGACCTTTATGTTGGGGTGCCTGCCGAGTTTTGTGTTTCGGCAGTTCGCAGCACCCAACGCAATTTCCCAAAAAAGCACAAAGTTAGTGAGCAAGACATTCAGTCAATGTACGACGAGGCAGATGAGTTTGGGGCTAGTACAACACATGTTGTTATTAACCGCAGCCCAATATATTTTACACTAGATGACAACCGCCGAGTAATTGACCCAAAAGGGATTGTTACATCAAAACTAGGTGCAATGTTTAGTTTTGTTTTGGCCGAGAGAAATTTCTTAAACATTGTGTCTAGTGTGCTTGAGATGTTGCGAATTAAGTTTGTTGACTTTTTGTCCGAATCATTGGCCGAAAGCTTGTATCTTATCGAACCAAGTGATCGTGATGCATGTGCCATACTTGTTGATTGTGGTTATCTTACAACATCAGTCAGCATTGTTATGGGTGATGGGCTAGTAAGTCTTCACAGTTTTTCATTGGGTGGCGGGCACATTGTTGCTGACCTTAGCGAACAGTTTGATTTGCCTTTTGGTGTTGCCGAGCAATTAAAACGCAAAATTGTGCTGTCTTTTCAACCCGAAAAAGGTGATTATTATGAATTGGTGCAGGGCAACAACGAATTTAAGGTTGATGCAGGAATTGCCAACGCTGTTGTTGCAAGCCGCGTAACGCAAATATCCAAAATGGTTGGCAAATGCCTAGCAAATTGCAAGTTTGAATATCCGGACTATGTGCCAATATTATTAACAGGCGGCGGGCTGTGTTATCTTAAAGGTGCACGCGATCTGATGAGCAAGGTTCTTAATAAAGATACACGAGTTGTCGCACCACCTGTGCCCCAACTTGATAAACCGCATGTTTCTAGTTTGCTGGGGTTATTAGATGTTGCACTAAAGCAAAACAAACTAAACAATTCATTGTTTACTAAAATATTCAAAAGGACATAATGGAGGGAATTATGGAGAACAATATATATCAACCACAAAATCAAATTAATCCGGTGGTCAAAATAAAAGTTATTGGTGTTGGTGGTGGTGGAAGCAATGCCATAAACCGCATGATAAACGCAGGAGTTAATGGCGTCGAGTTTATTGCCGTAAACACAGATAAACAAGCCTTGCAAATAAGCAAAGCGGATTATCGCATACAAATAGGAATAAAACTAACTCGTGGGTGGGGTGCCGGTGCTGACCCCGAGATTGGATATAAGGCAGCCGAAGAAAACTATGAAGAGTTAAACCAAGCAATTAATGATGCCGACTTGGTGTTTGTTACTGCTGGTATGGGTGGTGGAACAGGTACAGGTGCGGCTCCGC
This sequence comes from Clostridia bacterium, assembly GCA_017454425.1. The sequence continues at coordinate 7,530 of JAFTCZ010000035.1, forward strand.
TTATTGCAGGTCTTGCAAAAGAAAAAGGCATTTTGACAATTGCTGTTGTCACAAAACCTTTCTTGTTTGAAGGTGCAAAGCGTATGGCAAATGCCGAAAAGGGTATTGAGGCCCTTAGTAAGGTTGTCGATTCTATCGTAATAATACCAAACGAAAAATTGTTTAAGATTGTGCCAAAGGGTACGGGTATTGTAGATACATTTAGATATGCCGATGATGTTTTGCGTCAAGGTGTTCAGGGTATTAGTAATTTGATTATTGAAAACTCATTAATCAACCTAGATTTTGCCGATGTTCGCACAACAATGACAAACCGTGGCCGTGCTCACATGGGTATTGGCCGTGCAAAAGGTGACCACAAGATCTTCGAGGCACTTTCTCAGGCTGTTTCTAGTCCTTTGCTTGAGACAACTATTGAGGGTGCAACGGGCGTAATCTTTAATGTTAAGGGTGGTGTTGACTTACCACTCGACCAAGTTCATGAAGCTGCAGACATGATGAGAGATATTGTAGACCCTCGCTGCAATATTATCTTTGGTGCAAGTGTTTGCGAAAACATGGAAGACGAAGTAGAAATAACAATCATTGCAACAGGATTTACAAATGGTGACAAAGATGTAACTTCTCAGGGCAAAGACAAGGCCGAAGACGATGAAGAAGACGAGCAAGATGAACAGCCAACCAAACAAGACTATGCCGACATTTTGGCAAGCCGCATAAAAAACAGCAAAATGGCAGCTGATGACTATGAAGAAGAAGACGATGAGCAAGATGTTTCAAGAAACGGACGCGAAATTCGTGGCAGCACTTCTCGTGAAGAACCAATGTCAAGCCGAATGACAATTGACGAAGATGATATCCCTCCTTTCCTTCGTAAATTGCGCAATAAAAAATAAAAAGAGAATACCTCTTTTTTTATTTATAAACCTATTTGAGGTGAAATATGATTTTGTACAAACGAATAAAACTTCTTGCGCCAATATCTGCAAATTATGGTGACAAGTTTGCAAGATTTTTGATTGTAAGAGATATTCATAAATATGTCCAAAACTTGCTAAAAAAAGGTGCAAAAATAATAAATGCAACAAAAGTTGCAAATGTCGAATATGTTATTTGTACTGACGAGGTTATGCAAGTTGATACTTTTGCGATGGCCGAAGTTAATGGAAATTTATATAAAATTCACGAAGCCACAAACATTGCACAAAAAGGTGATTTTATTATATTAAAAAATGGCAACCTTCCGCGCCAATACCGCATGAGCATGAATACGGCAAAACAAAGATATGATTTTAATGAACACAAAACAAAAGGTGTTGCAAAGCCAATAGAAAAACCTCAGCAATTTATTAAAATAAACCGCAATATTGCTTTTGTGGCGCCGTGGGGAAGCATGATGTATCTTGCTAAAGGTGGGTACCTAAATATCACAACGCCTCATATTTATGCTATTCAAAATTATTCTTTCGAACACACATACAATGTTGTACAAGATGATGGCAAAACTGCATAGTACAAGCTATGCGGTTTTTTGCGCTTGATACAAAAAGATAGTTATTTTTTTGTTAATTTGTTGCAAACTATAATTGACAAAGTAAAAATTTTTTGTATAATCTAAAATTATTAATTGCAAATGATTTGCATTTAGGAGAAAAGATGGGGTATCTAGATGTTTTGCTAGATGCAACGCTGGATACACTAAAAATACTGCCAATATTGTTGTTGGTGTATTTGCTTATAGAGTTTTTAGAGTACAAGCGTGCATTTAGGTTTGAAAATTCAAAACTATTGCGTGGAAAGGCAAGCCCCTTAATGGGGGCACTGTTTGGAAGTGTTCCACAATGTGGGTTTTCAATAATTTCTACCGATTTGTATACAAAAAAACAAATATCTATTGGCGCACTTATTGCTGTGTATATTGCAACAAGTGACGAAGCGTTGCCAATAATGATTGCTGATTATCATTCAATTCCGGCGCTGATTGTTTTAATTTTAACAAAAATTGTTTTTGCAATCATTGTTGGTTATGTTGCAATGCTTTTGTACAAAGTGTTTTTTAATACAAAAACAGCACAAGCAAGCGTTAATAATGAAGAAGTGCATACTACCCAAGACGAGGGCGAGCACCACGAACACGCGGTTGAAATTGGTTGTTGTCACCATGAAGTCGAGCCATCACGGTTTGAATGGAAACACCCAATTGTTCACACACTTAAGATATTGTTGTTTGTGTTTATTGTAAACATAATTATGGGCACGGTTATATACTTTTGGGGTGAAGAAAATTTATCAAACTTTTTGACATCAAGTTATGCTTTTCAACCATTATTTGCGGTGCTTGTTGGGCTTATCCCAAACTGTGCTGCTTCTGTTGTTTTAACCGAATTATTTGTTGCCGGAAGCTTAAGTTTTGGTGCGGTTGTGGCAGGATTAAGTGTTAATGCAGGACTAGGAATATTATTGCTTCTTAAACAACACAAAAAGCCAAAAGAAATTTTGTTTATATTCTTTATGCTTATTATTCCAAGTTTAATTTTGGGTTATGCTTTGCATTATGTGCCAATCAATTTAATGGGTATAATTGCATAATACTATGCAGGGGGCTGCCCCTGTTTTTGTTTTATACTTAAAAATAAGTACTATGCACCATTTGCAAAATTTATGTGCATAGTATTAAAAATATGTCATATACTATGCACTTTTTGCATACTATGCACACAAAATTAATCTTAAACAAACTTTAAGAAAAAATAAAAATATGTAGTGCATTTAGTTTATTAAAAAACAAAAGTTTGATATAATATCTCATGATAGGTGATATGTCATATCGCAAGTGAGGTGATTATGTTGAAAGATAAATACAGCACAAAAGAATATTTTGAAAAGTTGGATAAATATTTTAATGCGGCAAATTATTTGTCTGCTGCGCAACTTTATTTGTTAGACAATCCACTACTTTTGCGCCCCTTAAAACAAGAGGATATCAAGCCCCGCATTGTAGGACACTGGGGCACAGTGCCCGGGCAAAATTTTGTGTACGCACATTGCAACAGGGTTATTAATAAATATGACCTAAACATGATGCTTATCTCCGGCCCTGGGCATGGCGGAAACTTTTTTATTGCCAACAGTTATCTCGAGGGAACTTACAGTAAATTTTATCCACAAATCACCCAAGACGAAGAGGGATTGAAAAAATTATTTAGGCAATTCTCTTATCCGGGCGGAACATCAAGCCATGTTGCACCCGAAGTTCCGGGCAGTATTCACGAAGGTGGGGAGTTGGGGTACAGCCTTGCACATGCTTATGGGGCTGTGTTAGATAATCCCGGGCTTATTGTTACCACAATTGTTGGTGACGGAGAAGCCGAAACGGGGCCACTTGCAAC
>JAFTCZ010000036.1 GCA_017454425.1 Clostridia bacterium
CGATGGTTCGCCCTGTCGGGCCTGACCGCAACATAGTTGCTCCCGGCTTTGGCTAAAAACAGCCACACCGGGCTGTTTTCTTAACGCGTCGCCCCATTTATTTCCACCATATTAATACTTGATACGGGCGATTGGCTCGTGTTTTTATTTCCCCCACCTTGTATGCGTAAGCATACGCAAAACGATAGTTTTGCATCAGGGTTCACCCTGTTAGCCTTGCGCAATGGCTTTGCCATTATAAGGTTTGGGGGTCGATGGTTCGCCCTGTCGGGCCTGACCGCAACATAGTTGCTCCCGGCTTTGGCTAAAAACAGCCACACCGGGCTGTTTTCTTAACGCGTCGCCCCATTTATTTCCACCAAAAAAAATGAACGAGGGCTTTTACCTCGTTTTTTTATTGGTTTATGAAAATAAATCAAATAAGTAAACCATTGATGCCCGAGTCCATTTATTTCCACCAAAAAAGTGTTTGACACGAGTGTTTTGCTCGTGTTTTTATTTCCCCCACCTTGTATGCGTAAGCATACGCAAAACGACAGTTTTGCATCAGGGTTCACCCTGTTAGCTTGCGCAATGGCTTTGCCATTATAATGTTTGGGGGATAAAAAACAACGGATTAATCTTCCGCTGTTATGTCATTAAATTCTTCATATCCTTGCTTGACATATACTGTTTGCGTTGGGTCTAGATAATTAAGCAAAGCAAGCAGCTCACCTACATGCACAATTTCTTCTGCCTGAATAGAACGCCAAATGCGTTTTGCTGTTGGATTTGTGCTATCATGGATATGCTGACCATATTGCATGATTGCGTCTATCTCGCCTACCAAATCTTTGCGCACTTGCTGAATAGTTTGAAAATCTGTCCTTGTGTTATTTGTGTTGTTATTTATGTCGTTGTATGTCCCTAACATTTTCACCTCCTTTATGTATATATTCTCACTTTTTGCTTTGTGTGTACATAAAATTAAAAAACAAGTGGGTATTGACAATAATGCGATTTTGTGGTAAAATAAAGGAAGTTTTAACAAAAACTAAGGGTGGAATTTATTTTGAAGGGAACAATGCGGGCACTTTTGTGTGTATTGTTTGGTTTTTGTGCCGCAATTTGCAGTCTGACCATTTATTTTGTTTGCGACAGACTAGAATATCGCGAGTGCCATGCCTACATACCACATCAAGAAGTAATTGACAATAATATAATGACCAATAACGAAGCAATTTGTACTATCAACAAACTTTGCAATCACGAGTTTGATATTGAATATGTGCAAGATGTCGATTATCATGGCCAAATAAGATTTTTTGCTGTGTTTGATAACACCATTTATATAAATGAATGTATTTTGGAAGATCGCGCCGCTTTTGTGTGGGCATACACGCACGAAGCTATGCATGCTACGCACTTTTGCATAGACGAGCGCAAAACTCAATATTTTACATTTGTATTTTTATATGAAAGCGATAATGATTATTTTAGAGAAATTGCGCTGTATGAAGCAAGCAATATGATTAACAACCCATACAAAGAATATGATGCAACATATTATATTTCTGAATACTTAAAAAATAAAAAATAGCATTTATGCTATTTTATTTTTTATTTAACTTGGACCTGCAGTCTTTTTTGTATTCTTTCTTTGCCCAGCAGTTTGCATATATCATAAAGATTTGGGCTCATGGTGCGCCCAGTAAGAGCAACACGCAAAATTGTGCTTACATCACCACAATGACCAGGGTATTTTTGAGGATCTTTTTTATAGTCTTTGACTTCCCTTGCAAATCCCATATCTTGTGCCAAGTCTTTTATTCGTTCAAACCATGCAGATTGGTCATCGGCCGGATTATAATATTTTGTGTAATTTTTAAGTACATAATCTATCTGTTGTTTTGTAAACTTTTCGGGAAAAGCAACACTATTGGTATCAAAAGTATCATCAAACATATAATTGTATGTTGATTTTAATTCTGCCCAATGAGATATATCTTTTCGAGGTTTTGGCACATCACGGTCAATATTTAATATTGCGGTGTAATAGGCAGGGTCTTTATCCATCGTGGCCATTAATTCGGCATCATATTTTGATGCCCAATCGTGCGCAAGATTAAAAACTTTTGTGGCAGTATATGTGCTGATTGTGTTTTTGCTTACATCATTAAGTTTGACAATATCAAAAAGTGCACCGCTTGTGTTTATCTTTTTGATATCAAAAACAAAATCTGTCATAGGTGCCTTTGGGTTTGCAAGTCTAAAGTCTTCAAAATTGCTATTTGCAAGCGTCATAAGATAATCTTTGACAGCCGCTACTGGATAACCAAGTCTTACAAAAAATTCGACATTTGCTTCGGGGTCTTTGCGCTTGCTAATTTTTCGTCTTTCGCCAGATACCAGGTCAATTTTTTGAATTGTGCTTGTATGTGCATATTGTGGCGGAGTTAGCCCCAAGGCCTCAAACAATTGCAAATGTTCGGTCAGGCTTGACAACCACTCATCGCCCCTAACAACCATTGTTGTGTGCATTAATGTATCATCAACAATATGTGCAAAATTGTATGGCGGAGTGCCATCAGATTTCATAATAACAACATCATTGTAGTTGCAAGGTATATATCTGTCGCCACGCACAATGTCGTATGTTTGCATTTTATCGTCTATTGTGTATGGGCACCTAAACCTCAGCACCCAGCTTTTGCCGTCTTTTAGGTTTTGGGCAATTTGCTCGTATGATAGATTGCGGCATTTTGCATACTCACCATAATAACCGGGGTTTTGTTTGTTCTTTTCTTGCAAACTGCGCATATTTTCAAGGTCTTTGGCTGTACAAAAACATGGATATGCCTTTCCGCGCAAAACCATTTCGCGGGCAAAAGAGCGATAAATCTCTGTGCGTTTTGATTGCACATAAGGGCCATATTTGCCAATTTCGGAATCAAGAGACAACTTGCCCTCATCAAAATGAACACCAAAATTATTAATACCGTTGATAATGGCATCTATGCCGCCCTTTATTTCGCGATTTTGGTCAGTGTCTTCGATGCGCAACATGCAAATGCCTTTGGTTTGCCTTGCAATAGTAGAAGCAATCATTGCCATAAAAACACCGCCAATATGCAAAAAGCCTGTTGGACTTGGCGCAAAACGCGTCACTTGGGCACATGGGGGCAAATGCCTTTCTGGATAATGTTCGAACCAATATGACATTGGTTTTGTGTCGGGATATAATAGGTCTGCTAATTTTTGATTATCCATAAATCCTCCTATGTAGTTTATGACTTAAATGTTTTAATTTTATCACAAAGATTGATGATATAATTAATCATATTTGTGGCATCAGTTGAAAAATACTCATCTAGTTTTTCAAAATAAATTAACTCTTTTGTTTCAAACTCGCTGCGATCATAACTGCCAGAAATGTAGTTATAATAATTTGCAAGTGTTATGTTTTGCAAAGCAATATTATATTGACCAACAGCCTGCTGATATAGTGTGTCATAATTTAACATTGCGCCAAACAATTTGACAATGCTTGCTTCTTCTGCAGAAAGTTCGGCATCATCACCTTCCCACAGTGCAATACTTTTTACTTTATTGAATGCATTAAGCACTCTTACGCAATTGCTTGCTATTACTGTTGAATTGTATGGCTTGTCTTGATAATAAATCATTCGGTTGTTTGCTTCTAGTTTTGCAAACTCATTAAGCTTATCAAGAACTGTCAAACGCATTTTGCCAATAGCATATCTTTGGCCATCTTTTGGAACATAATCTTCGAACACATCTTGGTGATAAAGTTGTGAAAACTTATCACCCAAAGAACAAGCAGAATTAACCAAATCTTTGTACTTTTCACACAGAATATTAAGCAAACTTTGCTCGATCACGCCTTCGGGGTCAATAGTCTCACGAGCCTCAAGATTTGTTTTTGCCAACATAAATGCATCTAATTTTGCTTTTAGATCTTCTAGGGCATCATAAAGTGGCTGGGCGTGCTTTTTCGAAACGGAAATATTATCAATATCCATGCGAGGTACATAATAACCAAAAATCTTAATTCCCGCACTCAAAACAGGCTCGTACAATCCGGTAGAGCCAAGTCTTGCAAAGTTTTGGTCAGAATAAATAAGTGCATTTAGTTGAGAGTTGCGATAAACTATGCTTATTTCACCACTCGAATTAAACACATCTGCATAATCTTCTAACATATCACTATAATTTAGTTTGATGCTGGTAAAAGTAGAGTTTCCTGATTTGTCTTTGCAGGCACTAAGCATAAAGCACGCACAAAACAACATCACAATAACCAGAACAACACTGGTAATTTTTGATTTTGCAATTGTCATATCAAAAACCTCCTTGTGCTAATTTAACAAAATAGTTCCAAATACTATTTAGGGCGTCTTTTTGTGCAGTGTTTGTTGTTTGCTCGATATAAGTTGTTGGGTTATCACTAGACAGCATGTCATTTACATTTTTTGTATTTTGGCAAAGTGCCAAAAAGTCTTCAGTTTGAGTTCCGCTTGATGAATTGATGTTGTTGTAAACAAACTTGCGGTTTTGGGCACAAATAAAGGCATTTAATGCTATTTTTGTGTTGTCAAACGCATTTGCATTTGGGTTTTGGGTTGTATTGTCATTAATAAACTTGTCTAACGCATTGTGCAAAACCACGCTTTGACGATAAAGTCCATTAAGCAAAGCAATTTTCAGGTCACCATAGGCCATTTGGCTGCTTGCATAATTATTGCTTATCGCAAAATCGAGTAAATATTTGTTTAACTGCAACAAACTAGCATTTTGTGCGTTAACTCGTTTGATAATTAATTCGCACTCGTTTTGCAAGGTTTGATTTGTTGCTGTGCCATTGGTTTTGTCTTGATTGAATACTCTTATTGCCTCTATTGTGCTTGACATTTTATCAAAATATGATTGCATGGCAGAGATTATTGAATCAACTTCGCCATTTTTGCCACCATAAATTGTCTTGTTTATTAGTGCTGTTGTTATTTTTAATTGACTGGTATTTACCGTACTAACCATATAGTATTTTTGATAAACAGTTGGCGCCGTGGTTTGCAAACTATCAATAAAACTTTGAAGTTGGCTTGGGGCAATTGTGCTGTATTCGTTTGTTAGGTTATTGCTAAATTCAGTATTTTTTTCTGTAGTAGAAAGTGTTGCATAATTTGTTGCTGCGCGATCATCTTTTGTAACATGATTGCAAGTAATTAATGCCACACTTAACGCCAAAACAATTGCAACTGCTGCAACAATACCTACTACTTTATTTGCGGGTGAACTCATCTTTTTTCCTCCTAATTTTTATAAAACTTGTCCAAATTAAAGTATGACCAAGGTTTTGCGTCTTCTGTTGGAGAACATTTTAGCACAAGCCTTGAATGTGTTGTTGGGTGCTCAAACTCGATGCAATATAGCACCATTGCAAGGTTTGTGTTTGGTGCCAAAACATCTCCTTCATACAATTTATCGCCAAACACAGGGCATTTAAGTTGTTTTGCACCAAAGCGTAGCCCCAAAGTATCAAAGTTGTTTTTTGTAAATTCGAGAAGTGAGATAGATGAATATTTTTCTATCAATTTGTAATAAAAATCTACCTTAAAAGACTGCTTGATAGGAGGAGCCAAACCAAGTTTGCCATTCCCCAAATCTTCTACATTTGCACTAAAATATCCTGCTGGCACATTTGGTGCCCCTATATTTATTGTCAAAAACTTATAGGCAAAGTCTTGTTCTTTTAGGCGGTCATATGCCTTGCTTGTTAGGGCATAAACCACAAGTCCACAAGCCAAACTATCTAGGCTTGTCAAGCGTTGCAAATAACCAATTTTTTGTTTTTGTGTACTCAAAAATAGTTTTACACATTCATCTAATGCATCTATCGTCATATTGTGTTCTTTTTTGACAACAAACAAATGATTATCCTGATACACTGTGTGCAAATCCATATTAAACCCTCTCTATTCCTAATTTTAGGTTGTGACCATTAATATCTACATCTTTTAACATCTCGCCGCCAAGACCTGCAACCAACTTGTCAACAACAACATTTGTACAAATTGTTTGTGCAAATTTTGCAATGACATCAGTTATTACCTTGTCACCGGTATAATAAACATTAATGTGGTCTTCGACCTCATATCCTGCCTCCTTGCGCATGCTTTGCAATTTGCTGACAACCTCACGCATGTTACCCTCGTCAATAAGTTGTGGTGTCAACATAGTATCCAAAATAACGGTTAGCCCTAGCACGCTTTGCGCCTTATAATCGGGCTTGCTGACTGCTGTTATTAATATATCATCTAGCCCAAGTTGTACATCTTGACCATCAATTTTTATGTGTTGGGTCTCACCTGCATTAAGTTTATCTACAAGTTTTTGTGTGTCACATGTGCCAAGATATTGTCTGATTCCTCCCAAAAGTTTACCATATTTTGGGCCAAGTGTCTTTAATTGTGGCTTTAATTCGAATGTTATGAATTTGGTAGTATCCAAAATAAACTGTATGTTTTTGACATTAAGGTCATCTTTTATGATTGCCAACATATCTTCATCTAAAAGATGAGATTTTGTAGTGTATACATACATGTTTGCAAGTGGTTGTCTGTTTTTAATTCCTGTGTCTGCCCTAACTGCTCGGCCAAGTGATACAATATCTACAACTTCGTCCATGCGCTCTTCAAGTGAAATATCAATCATCTTGGTGTTGGCTGCAGGATAATCACACAAATGTACACTTTGTTTGTCGTTATTTAATTTTAGGTTTTGGTAAATACTTTCGCTTATAAAAGGCATAAACGGGGCAATTAACTTAACAACATTCATTAGCACATTATAAAGTGTTGCAAAAGCCGCCGTTTTGTCGGCACTTTCGCCGTCAATCCAAAATCTTTCACGGCTGCGACGAACATACCAATTTGACAAAATTTCGACAAAGTCTTCTATTTTGCGTGTTGCACCAATATAATTGTAACAATCCATATCAAATGTAACATCTTTTATTAATGTGTTAAGTTTTGACAAAATCCATTTATCCATTTTGGATAGTTTGCAGTTTGCAATATTTATTGTGCCATCAAAATTGTCAATGTTTGCATACAAAACATAAAAGGCATAGGTATTCCAAAGTGTGCCCACCATTTTGTGTTGAATTTCGCCAAGTAAACTTTCGTTAAAGGCTATTGACACAAGCGGAGCCGCATTTGACAAGAAATACCATCTCATGATGTCGCAACCATATTTGTCAATTAGCATATTTGGGTCGACAACATTGCCAAGTGATTTGCTCATTTTTTTGCCTGTTGGGTCTAGCAAAATTCCGTTTACAACACAATTTTTGTATGGTGTTTGGTCAAATAATACGGTAGAAATAGCCTGCAAGGTATAAAACCACCCACGGGTTTGGTCTTGACCTTCGCTGATAAAATCTGCTGGGAATTGGCGTCCAAATTTTTCTTTGTTTTCAAAAGGATAATGAAGTTGTGCAAACGGCATTGCTCCACTATCAAACCAAACATCAATAACTTGTGGAACACGGCGCATTATTCCATCACATTTTGGACATGCAAATGTTACATCATCTACATATGGGCGATGAAGTTCGATATCTTGTTTAAGCTTGCCCAGTTCTCTTAATTCTTGCCTACTTCCAACCGAGTGCAAGTGTCCGCACTTGTCACATCTCCAAATATTTAGCGGTGTTGCCCAATATCTATCACGAGATAAGTTCCAATCAAGTGCATTGGCAAGAAAGTTGCCCATACGGCCGTCTCTTGTACTTGCTGGCACAAAATTGACATTTTGGTTGTTGTTTAGCATTTGTTGACGATAGTTGCTCATGCGGATAAACCAACCATTGCTGGCATAATAAATAAGTGGTGTGTGACAACGCCAACAATGTGGATAATCGTGCTCGACTTTTTGTTCTTTTATGACTGCCCCGCGGGCTTTTAATTCGTCAATAATTAGGTTGTTTGCTTCAGTATTGCGCATGCCTGCATATTTTGGTAAATCAGGTGTCATACAACCCTTTTTGTCAACCCTTTGTACAAAAGGCAAATTGTATTTTTGACCTACAAGACTATCATCTACACCAAAAGCAGGAGCAATATGTACAATTCCTGTTCCGTCTGTTGTTGTGACATAATCGGCACAAGTAACAAACCACCCTTTTGCTGCATCAACATCAGTAGGAACATCAAACAAAGGCTGATATCTTGTATATTCGAGTGCTTTGCCCAAAAAGGTTTTAATAACTACCGCGTTTTCAAACAATTTTGAAACAAGGTTTGAGGCCATTATATATTTGATTCCGTCAACTTCAACCAAAGAATATTTTACATCTGGGTTAACGGCAAGTGCCGTGTTGCTTGGCAAAGTCCAGGGGGTTGTTGTCCATGCCACAAAATATGTATCTTTTTGGTCTGTTAACTTAAATCTTACAAAAATGGTACGATCTTTGACAGTTTCATACCCTTGTGCAACTTCGTGCGAAGACAAACCTGTGCCACAACGAGGACAATATGGCACAACCTTATATCCTTCATAAATGAGGCCTTTGTCAAACATTTGCTTTAACGCCCACCAAACACTTTCGATATACTCGTTGTCTGATGTTTTGTATCTATCTTCAAAATCTACCCAATAACCTATCTTTTTTGTGGCTGGTATCCATTGTGACATATGATAATCTACGACCTGCTTGCATTTTTCAACAAAATTTTCGACCCCATATGTTTCGATATCTTGTTTTGACTTAAAGCCCAAGTCTTTTTCGGCCTTTTGTTCAACCGGCAAGCCGTGGCAATCCCAACCGGCACGGCGTTCGACATGATAACCACGCATTGTTTTGTATCGACAAAAAGAATCCTTAAAGGTTCGGCTAATAGAGTGTCCGATGTGAGGCAATCCGTTCATTCCCGGAGGTCCATCATAAAAAACAAATTCGGGATTACCAGTTCTTTCTTCAACGGATTTTTTGAATATATCGTTTTTGTCCCAAAAATCCAAAACTTGTTTATCAATTTTTGTTAGGTCTAATCTAGTATCTACTTTGTTGTACATCTTTCTTTTCCTTTATTTTTATATGTTATAATCATCTATTACCTTGTTTAGGTCAAGCAAGTCTGCATTTGTAAGTATATTGACAGGTTTTTCGGCAAAAGTGCCGTGTTTGGTGATAATAATTGCCAACAATTTGCGATTGTGATAAAAGGCATCAAGTGCTTGTTGCACTGTCAAAGTTTCGCCACAAATTACATAAGTTTTGTTTTTGTTGTTCAAGTCTAATATATTAATCATTGGTGTTTGGTCACAGTATTTGCTTATGTTTACACCATCTCTTAAAACATCACCCAAAACAGTAACAAGCTGTGTGCTGTCAATAATTCCAACAAGCATATTGTTGTCATAAATAGGAATACACTTAAAACCTGTTACTGACAAAGCAACAATGCCATCACTAACAGTTGCATGTGCGTCCAAAATTTTTACATCTTTTTTCTTGATAGAATCGACCACTCTTGGAGGGCTTGAAATTAATCCTGCGATGTGTTCCATTTCAACAACAACTTCGATGTGGGGCTCGGCAATAACGCGATCTTCGTTACTGTTGTGAACAATAGAATTGCGAAGTCTTGCATAATCGATAAGTTTGTCTTCATATCTGCGCACAACACCGTTTAATGGCACGGTTCGGCGAACAACATCAGCAAAACTAAGGTTGCGTTTGTAGTTGTAAATACTGCGCAAACTTTGGTCTATTATGTTGTATGCATTAATAAAACGCATAGCGTTGCTGCCCTTTTTCATGCTGTTTGGATAAAAGGTTGTGTTATCCTCATCAGTTATTGGGTCTTCATCAATAAATCTTCTCTCTCCTGCCAAAATAAAACACCTCCACATTTTATCTAATCATTTTAACACAAACAGCACAAAATGACAATCTTATTTTAGATGATTTTGATGTATAGACAAAAATTTTTCCACATTATTGCACGGTTTTGAGGGTATTCCAACAAAATTTTGAAACAAAGGGTTGCATTTTTTTTTGTTTTGTCATATACTATTATTAGTCGTACTAGGCGGGGTGCTAGCGGTGCCCTGTAACCCACAATCCGCTTTAGGTGGGGCTGAATACCAATCTAGATATTTTGGCTTATGTTTTTGCGCCAAGTTGACATTGTTGAACGCCTTGGTCTTGTGCAATCTCATGCCACGAACCGTGTCAGGGTCGGAAGGCAGCAGCACTAAGTGGATTTTGAGATGTGCCACAAGGTAGCCTTGCGGGAGATGTCGGCTTGTTTGCGGGACATAAGACCAAATTAGCAAAATTGGTTGTACGGCTTTTTTATTTTGTATAAACAAAAAACACAGCATCAATTGCTGTGTTTATTTTTATTTATTCTTTTTAAGAACTCTTTCTAGTTCTTCTTTTGCCTCATCATTTGCCTTCTTGCGTGCAGCAGCAGTTGCTTTTCTTTGTTGTGCATTTTGTTCGAACTCAGCATTTTTCTCAGTCAAACGAGATAATCTTGCCTTGCCTGACTCAATTTCGCTCTTGTTGCGTTTTTGTGCAGCCTTGGCATTTCTGTACTCTAATTCAGCATCATTCCATTCAGCAAAACTGTTGTATGCGTTTCTGCGTGCTTTGCGAACTTCTGGGTCTAATGCAACACCAACAGAAGATTTACCTTTTTCACGAGCTTTGCGTTTTGCATATTCAAGGTTTGAATCTGCAGTGCCACTTCTAATTTTTGCAAATGCTACCTTCATGCCTTTTTGGTTAACTTCTTCGGCTAACAATTGCTCATTTGTTTCTCTCATAACAACATTGTGCTTTGTTCTTTGAATAGAATCTGTATTGGCATTAAGAACATTCTCTGCGTATTTGCTTTGGTTTTCTGCTTTGTTAAGTTCTCTGCTTGTTTTGCGTACTGTGCGTTTTGCTGTCTTGATTTCTTTTTGTTCCTCAGTAGGAGCAACAACACCACGAACAGCTGTTTTTGTACTTGCAGCAGCAATCTTAACAGCGCCAGCCAAACGAGTGCGCAAAGGTTTGTAATCATCAACATAACTAGAGATAATTGGTGAACTTGGAAGTTGAGATTTTGCTATGCCCAACTTGAATGCAACCTTGTGAACTTTTGCAAGTGATTTGTTAAGCATCTCACGAGTAAGGCTAACGCCCTTGTTGTCTGTGCGTGTTGCAACTCTCTTAAGGTTGCGGAACAAGCTTGCATATCTTGAATATTTGATTATGTTTGAAGTGCCTAGTGCTGCGCCAACTGAACCAGCAGCCAATGCAGGAAGACCAACTGTTAATGCACCAGTTGCTGCAGCTGCGCTGCCCAAAATGCCTATTGCCACAGGAATTGTAAACAAAGCAGTTGCCAAACCAACAACACCAATTGCTGTCCAAATGATTGCACGGTTGCGTGCACGGTTCTTAAATGGTTTGTGCTCAGCGATAAACTCATCTACTGTTTTGTCAAAACTTCCCATTTTTTGTTGAACATCTTCAACCATTACCGCATATTCTGCTTTACCTTCTTTTGAATTGCGGTAATCTGCATATTGTTTGTCAAAAAACGCTTGTCTGTCTTCGGCGCTAAGATCCTTAAACATGTGGTCATACAAAGTTGAAGGTGCTTGTTGCATATCAGGACGACCCGTAAGTCTTCCGTCAATTGCATAAGACTCTAACTTTGCAATGTCCCATTGGTCTCTTAACTCTTCTTCTGCAATTTCTTCTGCGCTGCGCTCGTAGTACTCGCCCTCATTAATGGTACTAGCCCTTGCTTCTAGCAAAGCCCTGCCCTCATCAGTAAGAACATACTCCTCAAAACGACGATTAAAAAAATCTACTCTTTGTGCATCTGACAATTGTTGAATAGATGCTAGTGACACATCATCATGAACAATCCTATCCAACTCTTGTACCAAATAGTCCTGCATGGCTTTGCGCTTTGCAATAGTCAACACAGCCTCACTATATTCTGCCATAAAACCCTCCCAAAATGATACTTATATATCAAGTTTGTAGATTATTATAGCACACTAAAACACAAAAATCAATACTATTTTACAAAAAACTAAACTATTTTTTGCATGCAAGTGCAACTTCGTACACAATATCACTAAAATATCTTGCAGGCAAAGTTTTTAGTGCTTTTGCATTCGTTTTATCTGTTCGCCAAGATTCGTTTTGATACTTTGTGCCGCTAAGATTGTAAAATCTTAATTCTTTTACCGTAATTTCACTTAAATCGTCCAAGTGGTTGGCAACAAATTGTATTTCGCAAATCAGGTTGTACACAGGGTTTAGTTTAACCATCGAAACAAGCCCAAAAGGCTTTTTGTATTGCCCCTTTAGCCACCCTGTGCTTTCTAGTTGTGCCACAAAAAGATTGCCATTAACAATCATGCCATTAAATCTTGCAACAAAGGACGACATTTGTGTATAACTATCCAAAGAGAACACTTGTCTATCTAACTGGTTAAATGTCGTAAACTTTCCTTCAAAAGCGGCTTTCCAATTATATTCGGGCGCCTCGAGTGGGTGGAATATGCCAATCATAGAATTTGGCGCATTTATGTTGTTAATATCCATAACTTTTACTTTTGAATGGTTTATGATCTTAAAAGTGCTAATAACTTTTTCGTAAGAATATTCTGCCCACAATATTCCTCTTGAAAGGGCGTAAAGTATTGGGTTTTTTTGCAAAACTTCAAATTCTTGTTTTGTCCATTTGCGGTCACTTGAAAAGGCTTCAAACAATCTGCTTGTTTGTTCTTTTATTTCATGTTGAATACGATTTTGATAATCCAACACTTTTTGGCGTGCTGTTTTGCCAATACTCTCGAGGCTGTGTGATGTTGGAACAATATTGGTAACACAGTTTTCGTCAATCACAAAACCAAACTCAAAGTCATCAAAAGTGGCCTTGGTAGACAATGACTCATCAAAATTAAATGTCGGAACAAGGCTATCGGCCAAAGACTGAAATTCAAGATAATTAAACACTTTGTTTTCTTTTATGCTTTCCAAAATAAAAGCAATAACCTTGTCATAGCTTTGGTTGTGCTTGTCAAGATGTTTTAGTACTTCGCGAATCTCTTGGCCTTTTGTAATTGTCGTTATGTCAATTAACAATTTGACAATATCGCCTTTTTCGCCTTCATACAAATCGGCTGTTGTCATCAAAATTGATGCCAAGGTTTGATCACTTGTTATTGAGGCAATTAATGCAATTGCCCAAACATCATCTGTTGTGCCGCACAAAACAAATTGTTCGTAAATATCAAGTGATAGGTTGTCCAAAGTTTGTTGTGACAACATATCCCTAAAATAACTTAACTCGTATGTAGCCTTTGGTGAATAAAGTTCGTAAAATTGTTCAATCAAAAATTGTGTAGTGTTTTCGGGTGCAATATCATCTGTTGCTTGCAAAACACGCGGATAATCTGATAATTTTTTGCCAAGTACTTCTCGGTCTTTGTATTGATAACGATTAACAGTTTTGACAAATGCCGCTAGTGTTTTGATGCGCTTTTCGAGTTTAATAGGAATATATTCTAATATTTTTGCTTTTTGCTGATTATTTGCGATAGTACCAAAAATTTGAGTAAACATCTCATTTAATGTCTGTTGCTTTACAAAAACAAGCATAATGTCGACATATTGTTTGTTGTCAATTTGTTTGTTGTGCAGCATTTTGCTAATTGTTTTGATGCTGTATTCGTTGTTGTTTTGCAAAAATTCGGCCACCACATCACGATATTCAATATTGTTTAAGTACAAATCTATTGCCAAATCTACACTGTGTGGCAAATCAATTTTACTTAAGAAATACAGCCCTTGCAAACCATATTTGTCAAAATTAGTGGTCAAAAATGACAACAATTCTTCCTCATTTTGGTTTGTAAAATCAATCAAAAAGTCTTGTGCTGGGCGCTGCCAACGGCTGTACAGTTGACCTTCATAGCTATTCATCATGTCAAAAAGTGCTGGCAAAACATCAGGCATTTCGACCTTTGAAAATTTGATGGCTTCAACAAAACGGTCAAACGAACGCTCCATCAAACTATAATTTTGGGCGTTGCGACTATTGTAAACCGTGTTGCAAACATGAGAAATAAAGGCTTTATCAAAAAAAGTGTACAGCATGTCATATTGTTTGGTGCGCAAACACACAATTAAAAACTTATTCAAGTATTCGCAAAAATCTGCATCAATAAGTATGGCGTTTGACAACGCTGACAAAGCACCCAAACTTGGGGTGATTGGGTCTTGATAATTTGCCCAAATTGGCTCTTCATCGGGCAAATTGCCTGTAATAAATATATCCAAATCTGTTGCCATGGCTTTGTTTAGGCCACCACTACTCCACAATTCTTCTAGGGCTTTGTTAAGATAGTCTAATTTTTCTTGTCTAATCTGCATAACACCCTCCGCTTGGCTTTTTTTGGTAATTGTAACATCGCTTTTGATTTTAGGCAAGCATTTGAGATAAAATAACTTTTAGTCTTATGTTTGCAGGATAAATAGTAATTAAATGATTTAGTTGTTTTTCACTAATTTGCCCCAAAATGTGCATATCGCCATCAATAACCGTAAAATTGGTTAGGTAAAATGGTGAAACTTGTGAAAATAACTTGTACAATGTTATGTCCTGATTAACAGCAATATTGCGCATGGTTATGCCACGATTAACACGAGAAAGTTTGTATTCTAAATTATTTACTCTCATATAACCTATGTTGCGAGTATCACACAGCGATGTAACAAATAAGAAAATGCCAAAAAACAACACAGTAAAGTTGGGCACAAAAAATGTTGTGACAACAAACCAAAGAATTATGGCAAAAGATAAAATAATGCCTATTATTTTGATAATTTTTACAGCTTTTATGCGACTTGTATGTCTGCTAAGCAGCGCCAGTAGCACTCTTCCGCCATCTAGCGGATAAACAGGCAAAAGATTGATTGTACCAACCACCAAATTTGCAACAAAAAAGTCTAATGTATATACATAACTAATTGGAAACAGCCACCACAATGACAAAACAAGTATGCACAAAACAAAATTTGACAAGGGCCCAGCAAGTGCAATAAAGATTTCGTCACGATAACTAAAATACATGTTATTTCCACCAATGCTTGCACCATGTGGCATCATCTTTATATGGTTTAGACGATAACCAAATCTGCTGGCCATCAAAGCATGTGCCAATTCGTGTATGATAAGGCATAATAAATAACTGCACAAAAGGCCAACATATCCATAATAGATAAAAACACAACACAGCAAGATAAACAAAGGGTGAAAACTTATATTAAAATTCATTATTTACCTCTATTATATACAATATCTGCTATTTGCTCACAAGCAATATGTATAGGATTGTTTGGCCCCAAAAAATCACTAGAAAATAAAATTATAAAACTAACAACGACGCAAAGTACAAAATAATATAGGCCTTTATATTTCATATTAGTACTCCTATTATATTACACCAAAAATTTTTATCCGTTTTGATATCACTTTGCATCGCAAAACATAGCACCCGTTTTCATCTAAATCGAGCCTTGTTTTGACATCTGTTCGGTCAATATCCATATAATTTTGCAAAACTTTGTAAATATCCGCCGCCAAAACACTGTTAATCTTTTGTGTATCAAATCTTTTTTGGCTTATAAGCATTTGCACCAATTTATTGCTCATTATTCACCCCTATTTAATATTTTTTGTTGAATAGCACTGCCATAAAAAATATTGCTGGCAAGCCCCAAAAAAGCGTTGTTTAGTTTTTTGTCCATCACATATGCACGCCCCTCTGTACTTGATTGACTAGATAACATTTTGCTTTCGGGTATGCTGCCCATTAAGGGCAAGCCCAAAACTTTTGCAATGTTTTGAGGCGACAGCATTTTTTTTCTTAAAACCAAAGGTTCGTCTATTTTGTTAACAACAAGACCTACACTATCCAAATTATAATTGCACAAAAGTGTTGCCACTTTGTCTGCGTCTTTTACCGAAGTGAGATGTGGCGTAGTAACAATTAGGGCCTCACTGGCACAAAACACCGCACGATGAAAGCCAAAATCAATTCCAGCAGGACAATCAATCAATATATAATCAAAACTGCTTGAAAGTTCGTTTGTTATGCTTTGCAAATTTTGTACCGAAACACGACCTGTGTTGTATGTATGACATGTTGGCAAATAATATAAATCAAAAAAATCTTGGTCGACAACCAAGGCTTGCTCGACACACACTCGCCCTTCCAAAACATCAATCAAGTCATATGCTATTCGGTTTTCTATTCCCGCAACAATATCTAGGTTATTAAGCCCGACATCTACATCAAGCATAACAACTCGTGCGTTGTTGCGTGCTAGTTGTATTCCAAGATTTAGGCAAACAGTACTTTTGCCAACACCGCCTTTTCCGCTTGTTATTACAATTTTGCGTGCCATTGCTCCCCCTTTTGAAAACAAATTTTAACAACTGACCGCAAAAAGTAAAGAAAATGATGTGCGCATCATTCTCTTTCTACAAAACAAGTCAATATATTTAATTTTCTTGCACTATTGCATTTAATAATTTTTTGTCACCCAACAACATTCCAAGGCCTTGTGCGGACATACTTCCTTCGACAATGGCAACACGAATACCAAGATAATTTGACATAAAGCGCTCGAGGCCAATTATTTTGCTTGCATTGCCACAAACAACAATACCCACACGATGAATATATCCTACAATTTCTTTTGAACAAGAGTTAAGTATTGTATTTACTGATTCGGTTATTAATTCATAGTATTCGACAACCGCCCTATAAACATCATCAGCGGTTATTACTATTTCTTGCAAGGTGTTATCAGTTAAATTAACCCCCTGAACATTCATACTAGAAACATCGTTTGGCAGCAGTGAGCCAATTTCTTCTTTTAATAGCTTTGCGGTTGCAATATCAATGCCCAAGTTGTATTTTTGTTCGATAAAGCGTTGAATAGACTTATTCATTTTGTTGGCGCCAATATTTATTGTAAGCCCATGTATTATGCCACATTCACCCATAACAGCAATATCTGTGCAGCCACCACCAATATCTACCACAAAAATGTTTTGTTGTGTATAAAGGTCACAGCCCGCCCCCACAGCACTTGCCACCACTGTTGGAATTAACACCACTTCACTTATTCCTGCACCATATGCCACAACCTCAAATTGCTTTTTGCCTTCACTTGACAAACCGCAAGGGACATTAAACAAAGCACAAATTTTTGCATCTGGGGCATCAACAGTAACAAGTTGAATAAACTTTTTTAATAGTTTTGTTGCAATTGCAACATTGCCAATTTCACCATCTGTGATTGGTGTTATTAATTGCATGTGTGCAGGAACACGGCCTTGCATTTTTGCTGCACGCCTACCAAATTCTTTAACACGAACACGCCCGTACTCATCTTGTTCACATAATGCACAAGTTGGCTCACTGAGGATTAATCCTTTGCCTTGCCTATAAATATTTGTACTGCTCGAGCCCATGTCTATACCTAGTTTAATTGTTGACATAATAACCTCACTTTTAATGTAGTATAACACAAAAAATTGACCTTTGGCAAACAAAACAGCCAAAACAAAACAAAAAAGTGTGGGTATTTTTCACACTTTTTTTATTATATAAGTTCAAGATTTTTGCCAAATACACGCTTAAAGTCTGCTCTTGCTTCTTTTGCACATTCAATCTCATATGCGGCCTCGGTGTTTTGTTCTTGCAAAACAGTCTTCATAATTACGCTGTCACCCAAGACATCACAAACAATATCTTTTACATGAGATTGTTGTGTTTTGTCTAGGCCCACACAAATTTTAAGAAGAACAGCAAGTTTTCGTACAGCATCTAGGTCTTCTTCTTGAACAATATCTTTGTATTTAACCCACTCGGTTAAAGAGAAGTCTTCACTGTTTTGTGAACTTACAACAAAGCCCGCTAATACCAAATCACGATGTGATGCACCATAAATTTGTGAATTAAGAATGATTGGCAAAGCGTTTTTGTTTGAGTTTTGGTATCTAAGTCGTTTGCCACAACTGTTTAGATAACATGCAATTTTAAGGCACTTTATGTGTTGACGGGTTAATTTGTGTTGAACCCTAAGTTGCTTGAACAACATCATGGCCAAAGTGTAAACATGCAAGCCGTTTCTTTCGTCTTCGCCATAATATGCGACATTTGCGTTAAGACTATAAACCAAAATGTCAACAATAGGTTTTTCGGCGGTTATTGGAACACATTGATTAAACATAACACCTGTTGCGATAGATGAACCACAAATAACAACCTTTTCGATATTAAATTTGTTAATTAATGCCGTAACAATAGACAATCCACCAGACAATACACCGGCACTTGCACTTGATACACCCTTAATTTTGGCGCGTTTATCTACATCTAATACCTTAACAGCATTATAAACATCTGCTGTGTCCTTACTAGATATTACATAATTGTGAGAAAGCTCTAGCGGATATTTTTTACCCCTACGACTAATTGTTGCAAGGCTTTTGAATATCTCTCCTACACCAACAAATTGCATTTCGGTTATGTCCAAATCTTCGGGCAGTTCCAATTTTTTTAGTTCGTCACCAAAAAAATCACACATTGCTTGTGCTTGCTCTTGTGGTGTGCCACTTTGCATAAACAAAGAGGACAATGTGTCGGCACCAAAATCTATTGTATTGACATACAATATGTTTTTGCGTGAATAGATGATAACTTGTGTTTTGTCTTCATCTATATTTAATATTATACCTTTTGGCACATCAAGAGTGTTAACAACCCCAGTATAGCATGCAGTTATTTCATCTTCTGGCGTCATTAACCTAATCTTAAAACCACTTGCAATTTCAATTTCGTCCAAAAAACCAAAATAATTTTTGGCGTCACGAAAAGCACTGCTTGCATAGGCAATAGCTTTTGTAACTTTCATGGCATCACAAAGTTTACGAAACATCTTAACAATGCGTATTGCTTCGGCAATAGCAGTTGGCTTTATGTAACCTTCTCTATACATATCTTCATATGCGCGCAATGGCTCGGTTATTTCGTCACAAATCTCGAAAGAAACGCCCGATGTATACCAAGCCAATATTAATTTTGCGCTTCGCGGGGTTAACTCGAGCAAAGCAATTTTTTCTTTTGCCGGGGTTAAGGCTTCCGCGTTTTCTATTACAGATTGTTCCATTATTAATCCTCTTGTATTTTAATAGCGCCCACAGGACAAATGTTTTCACATGTCCTACATTTTATGCAGACAGACTTATCTATTTCTGCCTTTCCGTCTTCCCCCAATTTTATCGCGTTCACCGGACATACATTTACACAAGAACAACACCCAATGCACATTTCTTTGTTTACCATTTTTGACTCCTCCTCAATCAAGAATTGTAAGAATGTAACATAGTTCGGGGCTTTTGTCAAGCCCGTTTTCAAAATAAAAAATTTTTTGAAAAATTGGCAAAAATCTCTTTATTTATTCAAAATAGTGTGCTATAATAACGAATGTTATTCACATAAAATTATGCGGCCGTGGCGGAATTGGCAGACGCGCAAGACTAAGGATCTTGTGGTTGATTTTAACCTTGGAGGTTCAAATCCTCTCGACCGCACCACTGTGGATAACCCACTTTTGGTCGATTAGCTCAGTTGGTAGAGCAACTGACTCTTAATCAGTGGGCCTAGGGTTCGAGTCCCTAATCGACCACCAGCATCCAAAAGAAGTAGTAACACTTCTTTTTTTATTACCACTAATTAAGAGGACTCTTAATATCCTGCGGATATAAACTTCGCCTCATGGTCAGCGGTATGTACAAGTACACCGCCTCCCCTTCGTCTCGTTATCAGTGGGCCTAGGGTTCGCACCGGGCTTACGCCCTCTCGCGCCGGGCAAGCGTTGTTGCCCCACTCGGCGATAACAGCCCACAGGGCTATTATTTGTTTCGCCTCGTGCCCTAATCGACCACCAGCATCCAAAAGAAGTAGTAACACTTCTTTTTTTATTACCGAAAAAACAAAAAGGCATGGTTGCCTTTTATCTTATTCTTGTAAACAGCATATTCAGGTCATCACACGAATTGTCTTGAATCATTTCTTCTTTGCGATTTTGCGCTTCTTCTATTTCTTTTTCTATTCTTTTTATTTCGTCTTGTTTGTTTTCTATGGCCTTGTGCTTATTCTTTATGTACTCGGTGATTTCACACGCGCGCTTAAGTTTAAGAGTTTGTACATTCTCTTCAACAATTTCCCACATAATTTTGTTCATCTTTGGTAGATTAATGCATAGTTTGTGAGCATCGGCACACTTTGTTATGTACAACGGATTGCACACTCTGCCGCCACAATAAAAATTTTGGTCAATTCCTTCACCCAAATAATCTGGGATATGATTTTTCCACAATAAAACATTTACCTTGCGCAAACTATCCTCGTCCAAAGCGTCAAGCATTATATCTTTTTTCTTGGCCTCAAGCGCAACATCCAACTGTACTTGCAATTTTTGAGCCTTTGTTTCTTCATCATCATTGTTGTATATTGTTGTTTGAGCACGAATACCACTAACATAACACTTACCAAGCGAATAAGCAATACCAAACTCTCGGTTTAACTCATCATCAGGCAATGTAACATAATATACAACCGAATATAACGCACGATAAACATCATTTTGCTTATCAATTAGTGTTTTTGAATAATAATAAACATCACATAAAAGATGCGCATTAGGGCAATATTTTTGCAATTTAGAACTAATTCTAAACATATCTGCATACATAATGTCATCATATACTCTGCCAAGTTCAAAATCTCGTTGTGATTCAATTTTTTGGCGTAGTTCACTTATCTTCATAATTCTTTATTCTCCATGCCAAACTTTGTGGCAGTATAACACAAAAAAATGACCTTGACAACAGATTTAGGCATAAAAATTGTGCAAAAATTTCATCCAAGTGCAAATTGTTTATTTATTAATTAAGTTGCACAAACAATGTTGGTTGCTAGCCTTTTCTGTATCATCAAGAGATTTTATGCTAGACACTATTATATTTTTGTCTGTGGGATTATAATAAGAAAACATTCGCTTATCCTCTTTTGATAGTGCTGCATTAACAAGCGAATCAAGAGTAGCAGGGTTTTTAAGAAAAACCTCACACAAACTCTTGCCATATTGTCGTGCATAACCACGATTTAAGATATATCTTTGCCAATTTGTGCCTTGGGGATTGTCTTGAACAGTGCGCAATACATATTCACAAAGCTCGTTTATAGCGCGCAAAGATTGAATCATCTCGAAGCGAATTTGGTTTTTATGTATACAAACTTTTCGATCATGCATATCACATAAAATTGCATATTCCCAATAATAGGCAAAAGCAATTCTATAGTATTGCATACTTGTTTTATATGGGTCATAGTCAAAAATTGTTTTTTGTTTTAACGAAGCACTTTTTATTGTTCCATAAAAATCTGCATATTCAAACTCGTCAGGAGTTAGTTGTGTTAAATCAAACTTTCGCACAACCTTTTTTGCTATGTCAAAATTTTCTAATGCGTCCAAAATTCCAAACATAATTTATCCTCTATTAATTAATATGATTTGGCATATATATTTGTACACTTGACAAAATTAAAAAATACTGATAGTATGATTGTATGGAGATATAGCTCAGCTGGTCAGAGCACTACCTTGACATGGTAGGGGTCGGTGGTTCGAGCCCACTTATTTCCACCATAAAAAACAAAATACACTTTTGTGTATTTTTTTAATTTTTAGTGCATACCACATAGCATAGCACCTATGCATAATATTGTATTTTAGCCATAAAACGCACCAAATATAACAAAAATCTAATTATTCACATAAATAACATCTTGCTCATATATACCATACAAGAGGTAAATATGAACAACTGCATAAAAATAATAAATACAAACGCTTTAGAACATAACTTAAAATACATCAAAAGACAACTTTCAAAAAACACAAAACTATGTGCTGTTGTCAAAGATGATGCATATGGCCATGGCATAAAAAATGTTTTGCCTACACTACTTTGCTATGCAGACTATTTTGCAGTAGCAACAATAGACGAAGCAATACAATTAAGAAATCTTACAACCTTGCCCATACTTATATTGGGTGAATTTCAAATTGCCGATTTGGATAAAGTAATAAAAAACAATTTAGAAATAACAATAAGTAGTATTCAATCACTTAAAGAAGTGATAGAAATAGAAAAAACAAAAACTATTAATGTGCATATTGCAATAGATAGTGGTATGCACCGTTTGGGCTTTTATAAACCCCAAGATTTTACCAAGGCAATAAAACTTATACAAAAGCATAAAAACATAATATTAAAAGGTGTTTATTCACATGTTGGAGACGCGCAAAATATTGCAAGGCTTGAAAACCAAAAACTTGTTTTTGATAAGTTTTATTCACTAATGCCTAGTAGTATGCACCCTATTATTCATATTGCAAATACCGATACTATGCAGTCTGATAATACTATGCATTGCGATATGGTAAGAACAGGAATTGGTATATATGGTTATGGCAATAGCGAATTAATTCCTATTATGTCAGTGGCTGCCAAAATAGTGCATACTATTCACTTGGGACATGATGATTTTGTTGGGTACGGAAGCACTCATCGATTGCACAAAGGCACAATTTTGGGGGTTGTGGCAATTGGTTATGGCCAAGGATATTTGCGAGCATATGGTCAATTTGGCTCGGTTATTGTTAACGGAAAGCTGTGCAAAATTGTTGCAAATGTTTGCATGGATATGTTGATTATTGATATTACAAAAGCGACTTGGAAAATTGGCGACTATGCAATAATTATGGGTAAACAAGGTATGCATACTATTGATGCCAATTTACTTGCCACTTTTGGAAAAACAATTTCTTACGAAGTTTTAACAAATTTTGGACAAATAAAAAACAGTGTGCTTGTGCACAATTAGTGCATAGTACACTGCATAGTATTATATTGTTATATTTGTTACAAAAAAGTATAATGCATTTTCGGCTGTTATTGCACCCGATTTTATCTTATAATCTAATTCACCACCAAATTCTAGTATATTCTTTAATTTACTAGCACCAAAGCGTTTGCCCATTTCTTTTGCAATTTTGATTGCATATTCTTTTGTATTTAGTTTTTGAGCAAGTGCTGCATTTGTGTCTTTTGAAATAACAGCAAAAAACATTCTTCTAAAATTGGATAATATCATCATCAACAATACTTGTGCCGATTCTTTTTGCGTAAGCATATGTTTTACGATATTAAGTGCTGTTTGGCTATCTTTTTTTGATACTGCATTACTTAATTCAAAAACATTATATTCCAAGTCTTTTGTTACAAGTTGCTGAACAGTATTTATATCTACTATCCCATCTTTGCCAACATAATTTGACAATTTATTAACTTCGTTGTATATGCGCCCCATATCACCATTACAAAATCGAACAAGCATTTGTAAGGCTTGTGGTTGAATGTTTGTTTGATTATCCTGAAAAGATTTTAAGGCTATCAGCTTAAGCATATTTTCATCTAATGTATCACAATCAACAATTTGGGCAAGGTTTGAAAGTGTTTTGTACCAATTAACATCTAACCCATCATTAATAATTAAGACATTGTTTGAAGAGCCTTTTTGCAGTAGTTTTTGAATTGCGCCAATATCATTTGTTGATTTTGCGTTAACATCTTTTAATACTATCACCCTGTGTTCACTCATAATAGGCATGGCAGACATATCAGTAAGAATTGCCTCAATATTATAATTATCATCAGTATAACGAGTAATATTAAGGTCTTGCAAAGTCGTCACGCATTTTTGCTCGATCATTTGTTGTGCTTTGCTGCGCAAATATGCATCTTTGCCTTTTATTATGTAAAAAGGATAAATACCAATATTTAATTCTTTTTTTAACTCAACAAATTTCATCAAAACACCTCAAATCAATTCTTGCACAAAGTCGAGTTTTTGTCAATAAAAATGCATCTACAATAACACTACAGCCAATACAAACACCAAGGTTGTAACAAATAATGATATTCCTACAACAGGAAGTTTTATTCGTCTTTTTGCAATAAACTTATCACTTACAACAAAAGTGCTAACTGCCCACAACAAAAGAACAACAGGCAACAACCGGTCAATGCTAATAACGGCCATTGGCAATGTCGAAACCCAAGATGAAAAATAATCAAGCCCAACAAAACATAATTCGGGCAAATAAAGTGCCACACCCAAAAGAGGTATTATGCACCCCAAAAGCGTCAAAGCAAACAGCAACATATAAACAATGCCAAAAAGCGGAACCACAAAGACATTTGCAAACAAGCTGAAAGTACTTACATATCCAAAAGCATACATCATATAAGGGGTTGTGCCAATTTGTGCACATAAACTAACATTTATTGTGTCACAGGCTTTTGTTAGGAACTTTTTGTTTTTGAGTTTTTGATATGTTGTCTTAAAAAGTGGAAATAACAAAATTATTGAAAAAACTGCGGCAAAACTTAATTGAAAACTAACATCAAATACACAAAGCGGGTGCATACAAATCAAAATTATCCCCGCAAGTGAAAGGCTTGATAAAGGGTCGGGCTGCTTGTGAAAGGCTTTTGCACTAAGCAAACAAACAGCCATAATCGTTGCGCGCGTAACAGATGGCGTCATATTGCAAAGCAAACAATAAAGAATTAGCACGCCTGTTGTTAATAAAAACTGAATCCACCCCTTTTTGATACGACATAGTTTACAAAACAAAAGCATCAATGCAACCAAAAAACCAACATGCAAACCAGAAACAGCAATAAGATGTCCCAAGCCGCTAACCTTAAGGTTTGTTTCTATTTCGTCATCAAGCCCCGTTCGGTCGCCAATTAACACCGAATAAGCAAGCGAAGCATACTTTGGGGTCATTTTTGCATAAAGTGTATCATGAATGTGCTCTCGCACTGCGTCAAATCCGGTTGGTGGCAAATCATAAAGCACAACATCATCTTCATTGAGATATACAGTATAATCAAAATTGTTTTTGTATGCATATTGATAAAAATTTTCGCCAAAAACGGGTGTTAACTTAAATTTTCCATTAAAAACAATGTCATCATTTACGCTAATGTTAAAAAGTGGTGAGTTTTCATCAAAATCTTGTACTGCGATGGATATATAAAGATTTTTATCAAGTTTGACCTGATAGTCACCCACCAAAACATTAGCATTTTTTACAAAAAATGTTAGTCTTTTGTAATCGTCTGTTTGATGATAGGCATAATTTGTTTTTACCGAGCCCACAACATAATAACTGTGGTAATTTTCTATTTTGCTTTCGGGTGTATAGGTGTTGTACATAACCGAAAATGTTGCTGCACCAATTAAAAAGCAAGAAAGTATGCAAATAATTGGTTTTTTATTTGAAAATATATATCCAAATAGTTTGTTTTTATTAAAAGCAAGGCTAATTAACAAAAAGACAATTACAACTGCACATAACACTAAAGACAAGAAAAAGACCGTGCTTGACACATAGCAAAACACATATCCTGCAATCAGCCCAAGCAATAAAGACACAAAAACAAACAATAATGGCCTAAAGTGTGCAATCATAAGTCTATCCTCTAAATTACCATAATTATACCAAAAAAGGTCAAAATAGTAAACTTTTTTTTGTAAACTACTTGATAAATAGTGTTTTTTATGATAAAATACCATACATGCTTGAAATGGCCTCATAGTATAGTGGTTAGTACACCAGCCTCTCACGTTGGACACATGGGTTCGAGTCCCGTTGGGGTCACCAGTTAGCACCTTGCGATTGTGAGGTGCTTTTTTGTTAAGTTTGCAAGATTTTGACACACTAATATTTGCACTGTTTGCAGTTTTGTGTTATAATTATCTATCAATTTGACGGAGGATTTTTTATGACATGGGCAGAATTTTGGGACAGCGTGAAAAACTTTTTTTCTAATCAGGGCTGGCCAATCGTAGAGGCAATGCTTGTTTTGATTTGCGGCATTATTATTATTAAAATTGTCATGAAAGCAATTAAAACAGGCTTTAAGAAATCAAAAATGGAACGCATAACACAAACATTTTTGTTATCTATTATTAAATATGTGTTATACTTAATATTAATCATTATAGTATTGCAGATTTTGGGCGTACCAATGACCACCTTTATTGCTGCCCTTTCGGCTGCTGGATTGGCTGTTGGTTTGGCACTTCAAAACTCACTTACCAACCTTGCAAGTGGTATCATAATTGTAAGTACAAAACCTTTTAAGGCTGGCGACTATATAAGCGTAAATGGTGTTGAAGGAACTGTTAAAAGCATACAAATATTAACCACAACAATAACAACCATTGACAACAAAGATGTTGTTATTCCAAACTCAACAATCACAAGCAATAGTATAACAAACTATAGTGCAAACAACATACGCCGAGTTAACTTTAAGTTTAGTGCCGCATATTCGGCTGATTTGCCAAAAATGCGACAAACAATTATGAGAGTGTTCGAAAATGATGGCCGAGTATTAAAAAACCCTGCACCTATGGTAAGACTAGATGGTTTTGGCGAAAGCGGATTAAATATCTTGGCAGCATGTTGGGTTGATACTGAAGATTATTGGGCTGTTTATTGGGAATTAAACGAGCAAATCCTTAATGAATTTAACCGTGATAAAATCTTTATGGCTTACAATCAACTTGAAGTGCGTATGCGCAATGATACCCCACCTACACCTGTTTATCCATTGCCCGAGCGCAAAGAAAAAATAAGAAAAAAACAAAAAACAAAACTAGAAGAAATTGTTGACGAGGGACTTAAAAAGAAAGAAAAAAGAAAACAAGAACGCGCAAAACGCAAACAAGAGCGACTAGAAGCCAAAAAGAACAAAAACAAAAAGGAGTAACCAACTTACTCTTTTTTGTTTTGTTTTTTAAGCTCTATTAACTCACCCTCAATTGAAGGTATATTTTGTATCATATCTTGCATCGTGTTAATAAGTTTTAATGAATTTTGCGTCATTTGCGGGTTTTGGGCCATGTTGTCTGCCTTGCCCACCATTGTTAAATACTGCATCAAAATTTTGCCATCGCCGTGTTTATCAAGCCTAGAAACATGCTCGAACAACAAATCTTGTGTTAACACCTTGTGAAAACGATTGTGGTCATCTGTAAGTGTAATATACATAAAAATGTCGTGATCCTCAACAAGCGCTTGTATAATATCCCTTTCGTTTTTATTAAAACCAAAATCACCCAACACTCTTCCTGCTATTTTTGCACTTGCCTTGTTGTGGTCAAAAAAGCTATCTACTTCGCGGTTATATAATTTTGAAAATCGGCGAACAACACATTGTGGCTTGCCAATATCATGTAAAAACATAGTATAAGCAAGCATTTTGCGGGTGTTGTCATTAAGATTTTTGGTTTGTTTGTTTATCTCTTCAACAGCGTGCAAAATGTGGTCTAGGCAGTTGTATATATGCCATGGATTGTCTTGAGCCAAGGTGCGGCAGTCTTCAACTTCGGGCAAAATATTTAACAGCCATTTTTTGAACTTTTCATCTTTGTACGCCTCATAAAAGTTTTGAGTTGTATTATCATTTAGTAAAATCTTATCAAGTTTGTTTAACATGTTGTACCCCATGTGTATATTATATCATAGTTTTATTATTAAATCATTAAAAAAACAAAAAAACCTAAAATGGTTTTTGATTTATTATAAACTTAATTCTTCGTCGTCATCTTGAGCATATTGCACACATGATACACGACCACTGTCTTCAATAATAAGTTTGACATGTTGTTCGTCTTTGTGGGAAGCTTGTTTTGCAACAAGTTTGTTATAGTTTTCCATTTCCTGTCTACGCTTAATATTCATCACTATTGCATCTGTTGATGCCGCTTGCAAAACGCTCATATCAAAGTTAAAGTCTTCCTTCTCCATATCGGCCACCTCATATAATATTTTATATAATTTTTATATCACGAAAATAGAATACTGTCAATAAAAAGAAGCTTTATTTTCTTTTTAATTCTGTGCAATAATCTTTTGCATTTTCAGCTATTCGGTCATCAAGAAAAGTCTTGCTAACTTTGTCCACAACATCAAGTGTAACCTTTCGGAACAAGAAATCGTCACACACCCTTGCACTTAACAAAAATTCATTTTCATCATCTCGTTGTATGATTATTTCAGGATATATATCATAACGATTATCAACCATTGCGGTCATGTTTGTTTTTGCCAAATCTAAAAAATTGTTAAGCCTAATATGTGGTGCAAAATCTTCTTCAACAATGCAAGTTAAAATTTTGTGAAAACCTTTGTCGTCAACGATAGCACTGTTGGCTGTATATGATATTTCACCTGAATGTCCTTCTTTATATTTGTATCTTCCATCTAACAATGAAATATTAACATATTTCTGGAAAGAAAAGGCGTCATTGTCTGTTTTTTTGTACACTACAAAAGCCTTGCGAACACTGCGCTCCATTAATTTAATTTGTGGTGTATTTGGTGTTTGATCTTCAATTATTTTATATTCTTCATCTAGTTCTTGCGCCATAATTAAATGCTCCGTTTATTGTCTTTATTTATTATAACACAATTTATATAAAAATTCAATACAAAATAAAAAAAGAGGCTAACCTCTTTTTAATCAACTAATTCAATAATTGCGCCTTCTGCAGCATCACCACGACGAGGACCTGTTTTTATAACTCGGGTGTAACCACCATTTGTTCCTTTCTCGTCTGCGCGAGCCTTATAACGAGGGCCATACACATTAAAGATTTTCTCTAGTAATGGGTGCTTGATATCCTCGGTGCGAGCAACAAATGCAGCCTTTGCTTCTTTTGGTTGTCTTTGCTCTTGCAAGTCATATACTTGAGCAGTTATTTTGCGACGAGCAGCCAATTTTGCAGGGCCATCATTAATAACTTCTTGCTTAACCTTAACACCTTTATCGTTGACAACTTCTTTTACAACCGTAACAGTGTCGGCATAAGTCTTAACTGCCAAAGCAATAATGCTTTCGGCTACGCGTTGCACAGCCTTTGCACGAGCGTAAGTTGTTTCTACTCTACCAGTCCACAACAATGTAGAAACTTGGTTACGAATTATTGCATCGCGAATTGAAGGGCGTTTGTTTAATTTGTTGTAACCTGCCATTATTTTTCTCCTCTATTTATTCCTCATCATTTTTCATTGTTAAACCAAGGCTTTCTATCTTTTGAACAATTTCTTCCAAAGATTTGCTACCTAGGTTGCGCACTTTTGACAATTCTTTGTATGTTTTGCTAATTAAATCTCCAACTGTCATGATGCTTGCGCGTTTTAAGCAGTTGGTGCTGCGAACTGACAACTCAAGGTCAGTAATTGATGTATCCAAAACCTTTTTGGTTGCATCTTTTTCTTTTGCTTTTAACATCTCGCCTTCGTCCATGCCCTCAACAAGTTCGATAAACATGCGAAGGTGGTCATTAAGAAGTTTTGATGCCAAAGATGTAACATCAACGGCACTAAGTGAACCATTTGTTGTTACTTCAAGAATAAGTCTGTCAAAGTGCATGTTTTGCCCTACACGAGCATTTTCTACATGATACTCTACTGATTTGACTGGAGAGAAAATACTATCCACTGCAATATATCCTATAGAATCACAAACATCTTTGTTGTCGCTGGCCAAAACATAACCACGGCCACGACCAATGATAATTTCCATATCAAGACTTGCACCTTCTGCGATTGTGCAGATGTGCAAATCGGGATTAAGAACCTCTACTTGATCATTAAGAGTAATATCTCCTGCAGTAACATCCATAGGACCTTTAACTCTTAAGTAAATGGTTGACCTAAAGTCAGGAGCAGTTTCCTGGGTTTTTACAATCAAGTTTTTGAGGTTTAGTATTATGTCAGCGACATCTTCTGTAACGCCTGGCACAGTACTAAACTCGTGTTGAACACCTTGTATGCGAATTGCAACAGGTGCAGCACCTGGCATGCCGCCAAGCAACACCCTGCGCATAGCATTACCAATTGTAGTGCCAAATCCGCTGTCAAGAGGCTCAATCACAAATTTTGCAGTTGCGCCATTTTTTGACTCTTCAAAAGTCATATTTGGTTTATCAATTTGCATTAACATTTATATATTCCCCCCGTTTACCTATTATCTAGAGTACAACTCAATAATCAAGTGTTCTGCAATGTTGAGATCGATGTCACTTCTTTCTGGCAATGCAACAATTTTTCCGCTTAAGTCGTTGGTGTTAACTTCCAACCACTTAGGAGTAGTAACTTTGCTGCCTTTAATTTCTTTGAAGAGTGCAGAATCTTTGTCTGCCTCTCTTACTGCAACAACATCTCCAACTTTTACTTGATAAGATGGAATATTTACTTTTTTACCATTAACAGTGATGTGTCCATGGTTTACAATTTGACGGCATTGACTGCGAGAAACACCAAAACCAAGACGATAAACAACATTGTCAAGTCTACGCTCGAGCATACTAAGCATAACTTCACCTGTTGCTCCTCTTTGGCGTTTACCTTCGAAATAATATCTCTTAAATTGTCTCTCTAATAGTCCATATGCACGCTTAACTTTTTGTTTTTCGCGCAATTGCAAGGCATAACCTGTAGGTTTGCGACGCAAGTTTGATTCACCGTGTTGTCCAGGCACTGTTGGTCGGCGGTCTAATGCACATTTACCACTGACACAACGATCACCCTTAAGGAACAACTTGCAGCCTTCTCTACGGCACAATTTGCAATCAGCACCAGTATATTTAGCCATTTATATTCTCCTTAAACTTTTTTTAGATTCTTCTCTTTTTACTAGGGCGACAGCCATTAAATGGTATGCCTGATACATCTTTGATAGATAGTATTGAAATACCAACATTTTGCAATGCTCTAATAGCAGCCTCACGACCTGTACCTGCACCCTTAACAAATACATCTGCTTGTGTCAATCCCATGTCTGCTGCTTTTTTGCCTGCAGTTTCTGCTACGGTTTGTGCAGCATAAGGGGTATCTTTACGAGAGTTGCGGAAACCAAGTCTACCACTTGTGCAGTCGGCAATAACATTTCCAGCAGCATCAGTGATAGTTACGCGGTTGTTGTTAAAAGTTGACTTGATGTGAACTTGGCCCACACCAATGTTTTTTGTTACGCGTTTTCTTTTTTTAACGCTTTTGTTTTCTTCTTTACCTGCCATATCTTACTCCTCTAATTATTAACCTTTCTTACCGACTTTTGCGTGTCCACGACTTACTGTCTTGCGAGGACCCTTGCGTGTACGAGAGTTTGTTTTTGTTCTTTGTCCTCTTACCGGAAGTTTGCGACGGTGGCGAATACCACGGTAACAACCAATGTCCATAAGTCTTTTGATGTTTAGGTTTACTTCTCTGCGAAGGTCACCTTCTACCAACAATCCAGCCTTGTCAATGTATTCACGAATTTTTGCAACATCTTGCTCAGTAAGGTCTTTAACACGGGTGTCTGGGTTGATTTGTACATTTTGTAGAATTTCGTTAGATTTTGCACGACCGATACCATAGATATAAGTTAAACCTATTTCTACTCTCTTTTCTTTTGGCAAATCTACACCTGAAATACGAGCCATTTATTCTTTCTCCTTAAAAATATTTGTTGATGCGATACGAAGTATCAATTAATTTATATAAACGCGCAGAAATATTCAGCCGCTCTGCTACGGTGATTTTCAAAATAATGGGTATTATTTATTACCCTTGTCTTTGGTTGTGCTTTTTGCTCTTTTTGCATCTAATGAGAACCGTTCCATTGCGGCGAATTACCTGACATTGGTCGCACATAGGTTTAACAGATGGTCTTACTTTCATTTTGTTTTCTCCTTGTTTGATTTAATTATTATCCGCTGACGGATTGGTTTCTTGATTTTGTTGTTTGCGCACATCGGTCCTCCAAACAATTCGGCCTTTGGTCAAATCATAGGGAGAAAGCACAACCGTAACTTTGTCTCCAACTAGCACTCTTGTTTTTGAACGGTATACCTTGCCCGCAATGTATGCATTAACAATATATCCGTTTTGCAATTGTACCTTAAAGTTGGCACCAGGCAAAGCATCTACTACTATGCCTTCTGCTCTTATAGAGTCATCGTTAGCCATTATTTCTCTCCTCTTTTTTGCCCTTTTTGATATTCATGCAAAGCGTGATATATCATTTGGTCATTGATTTTTTTGCCAGAAGATAGTTTTGTTGCTATCTCTTGGTTTGTGATATTGGTGGACCTTAGATGCAGTATATTTTTTGCTTTTGGCTTTGCAAGTAGCTTGTACTTGCCGTCAGCCACCAAAATTTTGTTTTTGTCGTTTCCAACAACGACATAGCAACTATCTTTGTCTCGTCCTTGGGTAGAAACTACGATAGTTCCTAAAGTGAATTGTTTTTCTATCATACCATTCACCCCTTATAGTGTCATAATCTCTACACCATCTTCGGTGATTAGCACAGTATTCTCGTAATGAGCAGATAATTTGCCATCACGAGTGGCACATGTCCAACCATCATCTTTTGAAATGACAATATGTCTTGTGCCCTGATTGACCATAGGCTCAATTGCCAGGCACATACCGGCGGTTAACAATTCTTTTGTTCCTGCCTTGCCAAAATTTGGCACATTGGGTTCTTCGTGTACGCTTGTGCCTATGCCATGGCCAACCATTTCACGGACTAATGAATAGCCCTTTGGTTCTACAAAGGATTGAATTGCAGCACCAATATCACCTACGCGAGAGCCCGATTTGAGGTGTTTAATTCCTTCAAAAAAGGCTTTTTCGGTGACATTAATGAGGTCTTGCGCTTGTTTTGAGATTTTGCCAACAGGATATGTACGGCAAGCGTCAGTGTGGATACCTTTGTAATTGACCCCTACATCTACGCTGACAATATCTCCTTCCACCAATACTTGGCTTGCGCTGGGTATTCCGTGGACTACCAC
>JAFTCZ010000037.1 GCA_017454425.1 Clostridia bacterium
CGTCATTACCAGACCCACCAGATAATACAACAATCTTCATATGTTTATTCTCCAATTAATGTTTTAATTTACAAAATTTAACAAATGCAACCTTTTGTTAAACCTTGTTATATTTACAAGAAAATCACTAAGCTTGCTTACTTTTCTTTTCCCTTAAATATGCAAGAGTATTATATATCTTAAACCTCAACAAGTCAAGTATAAAGCCAATAATTTATGATAACAAGTATGTTTACACTTGCTTATTTAATATTTTCAATTTCAAACTACATGCACACTAAAAAATAAAGTTATCCACTTTTTCACAAGATTATGTGTGGATAACTTTCTATTTTACGGCTGATTCTATTTTGCCCAAGATATCACTATCTGTTATTTTGCATTTTGTATTGGTGCTTAGGTTTTGCAAAACAACTTCAACCTGAGTGCTGTTTAGTTCTCTTAAATCTACAAAATGCGCACTACTGTGATGACCCAAATTGTTAATAAGATGAGAGTGCAACACCTCGAAATAACATTGGCTTAATGTTGTACGGCGAATGGCAAAATTGTTGCCGTGCACATCGCTGTATTCAAGGCCTTTTTGGTATTTGCAGTTTGAACAATCATTTTTCCAAATAGTTTTGTATGGGCAATGTGCCATTGTCATAAGTGGAACATATCCAACTGAATATACATAAACATTTTTTTGGTTTATCTTATCTAGTTGTTGTTCAACCGACAATACACAGCCCACACAGCCAAAATCTTGCCAGAACTTGACCGCATAGTCATTAAAGATGTTCATGCCCGCCCCCGCAATTGTTGGGTGCGAACTTGCATAACTCATGCCATAAATGTTGTTGGCAATAACATACAAGCCTTGGTGCTTATTTAATATTTCATCCAAAATTTGCAAGTCTTTATAATTTGCAATTATTGGCAAGTCGAGTGCCAAGGTCAAATCTTTTAGTTTTGAAACAAACTCATCTAACACTTGCAAGTTATATTTGTTTGGGCGAAGTGCAATTAAACAAGTTTTTAATTTATTTTGTTGTGTTGCAATAGTTTGCAAATTGTCTTCATTAACAACAATTATGTTATCAAAAGTGTTGACAAACTTTGAATTTGGCACGCTTTTGTTGTTAATATCATTTATTTTTTTGTCGTTTACTTTTGCTTTTATGTCTTTTTCGTGGTAAGCAATCACTTCATCTTGAAGTTGTGCAATTGCCTCGCGCCTAAAGTTGTTTAATACGCTTTTTGGCACAAACACATTATCTATTTTGCCTTCAAAATTGTTTAGCACAAAATTGGTATCACCAAGTTTGCCAAACTGTGTGCAAATCTCTTGCATGGTTGTTGGGGCATTTTTTGCTTTTTCGGGCACATAAGACGAAACAAATTTGGTGCTAACACCTTGCGCGCACAAAACCGCCGTTAAGGGCTTGCCAATCTCTGCAAAAACTTGCACATCTGCGGCGATTTTTCTTGTAACTTGCAACAACCCATCTTCCATAACGCTGTCTAAAATTAAGTTGACCACATAGCCTTTTTTAAGCTTGTGTTTTGTAAAAATATTATAAGTATTTTTGCCTGTTTTTTCTACATTTCCCACCCCCAGGCTGCACACCTGTGTGCCGTTGTCCAAAAATTTTAGGCCGTCCCCCGTGTGTATCTCGTGCAAAGATTGTATGCTAACTTTTAACAAATCCTTAAAAGGTTTAACTTCCAAAACTTTGCCAATTTCTATACCCAAATGGTTTTGAACATCTACATTCACAACCCCGCTTGGCACACCTTTATCTAAATATGCACGCTGCAAAAAATCACCACGGCTGAACACTTTTTTTAGGGCAAAAATTTCTTGATTAACATCAAAAACCTTTTGCTGCATGATATAATCAACTGCTTTTTTATAACTTTGCACCGCTTGTGCAACATAACCGCTGCGACGAAGCCTGCCTTCTATCTTAAAACTTGTTACTCCGGCATCAATAAGTGCGGATAAATTACCAATAAGGCACAAATCTCGGGCAGAAAGCATGTATTTTTCGTTAAACTTTTCGGGCTGAATGTTGGGCGTATATTTCATGCGGCAATATTGTTTGCACCTGCCACGATTGCCGCTGTCATCTTGCATCATGCCACTAAAATAACAGTTCCCCGAAAAAGCAATACACAACGCACCCTGAACAAAATATTCAATCTCGAGGTTTGTGTTTTCTTTTATTTGCTTAATGTCCTCTAGTTTTGCCTCACGCGACAAAACTATGCGAGTGTATCCTAGTTTTTCGGCAATTTGTGCACCCTTTAGGTTGTGAACGCCCATTTGCGTGCTGCTGTGCAAGTTTATGCCCGGAAAACACTCTTTTAAGACAGCACAAACACCAGCGTCTTGCACAAGATAGGCGTCCACTTGTGCTTCTACCGCGCTTTTGACGGTTTGCACAAGACGAGGCATCTCGTCATCACTTACAAGCGTGTTAACCGTTAAATAAACTTTTGTGCCAAAAGAGTGCGCTTTTTGA
>JAFTCZ010000038.1 GCA_017454425.1 Clostridia bacterium
CTCTTTTGGCATAAATGTTTTCATGACCTAAAGTCCTCCAAAAAATTTTTAATTTGCCTACAACAATTTTTGCGAGGGGCTAATTCGTTAAATTAGAAAATAGACTTATTTAGTTTACACAATTAAGACTATTTTGTCAAGTCATTTATACAAAAAATTAGGCAAATTCTCGTATAATTGCATTTGAAATATGTTTGTCAATAATTATTAAATGGTCGTTCTCTATCTTAACTAAATTGTTGTGCAATAAGTTTTCTAAAACAAAATTATATTCCTTGACAAAATCTGTTGCAAAATCTTTGTTAAATTGCAATAAATCAAGCCCCTTGTCCATGCGCAAGCCAAGCATTATGGTTTCGAGTTTTGCTGTATATATTGTTTCTATTTCTTGATTGTGTTTTGATTTATAATCACACAAATACTCTTTTATGTTGTTGGTGTTTTGCCAATGAAGGCCATGAACAAAACTGTACGCATCAAGCCCTACACCAAGATATTGCCCACGCTTCCAATAATTAATATTGTGTTGTGACTCATACCCTGGCACTGCAAAATTGCTTATTTCATATCTATCAAGCCCAGCATTTTTTAATTTTTTGACAACAAAATCATACATTTTGTTTTGGGTTTCGTCATCTAAGGTGTTTAATTCTCCCCTTTTGACTTTTTGATAAAGTGGTGTGTCTTTTTCCAAAATAAGACCATATGCCGAAATATGTTCGAGTTTTTGTTTCAGCAATACATCAAGTGTGTCATCAACATCTTTTATTGTTTGTGTTGGTATTCCAATAATCATATCTGCACTTATGTTATCAAAACCAACATCACGCGCATTTTTAACCGCTTGAACAAAATCATCTAGGTTATGTGCTCTATTTAATAATTTTAACAATCTTGGGTTTGTTGTTTGCAAACCAATACTCAAACGATTAATACCATTTGCATGATATTCCTTTAGCTTATTTAGCGTTAAACTGTTTGGATTGCCTTCTATTGTTATGCTTGTGTCATCAGCCAAAACAAAATTATTCTTTATGCTGTCCAAAATTTTTGCAATACACCCCTCGGGCAAAACACTAGGTGTCCCGCCCCCGATGTAAATTGTTTTTATTTTTGCATATCCAAACTCTTGTGCGCGATATTCAATTTCTTGACACAAAGTATTAACATATTGTGCCATTTGGTCATAACTTGCAACAAACGAACAAAAATCACAATAGTGGCACTTACTAACACAAAAAGGGATATGCACATACAAAGACATCTCATCTTCATATGGCTTGACCCTTATTTTTTTTATATTTATTTCCATACTTTCCTCTAGTCTATTTTTAATATTGAGACAAAAGCATCACTTGGCACCTGAACACTACCCAAAGTGCGCATACGCTTTTTGCCCGCTTTTTGTTTTTCCAAAAGTTTGCGTTTGCGTGTTACATCTCCGCCATAGCATTTGCTTAATACATCTTTGCGATACGCCTTTATTGTCTCTCTTGCAATAATTTTGCCACCTATGGCTGCCTGCACCGGAATTTCAAACATCTGTCTTGGTATAACTTCTTTTAACTTTGCGGTAATTGTGCGGCCACGCTCGACTGCCTCGACATCGGGCACAATAATAGCCAGAGCGTCACATGGTTCACCTTTTAACAAAAAGTCAAGTTTTACAAGTTTGCTTGTACGATATTCAAACATCTCATAATCCATACTTGCATAGCCCCGAGTGCGAGATTTGAGGGTGTCAAAAAAGTCATAAACAATTTCGTTTAATGGAATTATATAATCTAGTCGTGCACGATTGTTATCTACATATTGCACATCTTGCTGTTCGCCACGCCTTTGTTGACACAAATCCATTATTGGTCCCAAATATTCGGGTGGAGTAAAAATGTGCATCTTAACATATGGTTCTTGCATGTATTTGATGGTTGTAGGTTCGGGCAAATTTGATGGATTGCTTACATCTAGCACTTGCCCATTATTAAGAAATACCTTATAGCTAACGCTAGGCGCCGTTGTAATAATATCTAGGTTAAACTCTCTTTCTAACCTTTCTTGAATAATCTCCATATGCAAAAGGCCCAAAAAACCACATCTAAAACCAAAACCTAGTGCAGTTGAATTCTCTTGAGTATATTCAAGCGCACTGTCACTAAGTTTAAGTTTTTCGAGTGCATCTTTAAGTTCACCGTATTTACTGCCATCTGCAGGATATATACCACTAAATACCATAGGTTGAACTTTTTTGTATCCTGGCAATGGTGCGTCTGCAGGGTTGTCAAAGTTTGTTATGGTATCGCCAACACTTGCATCATTAATCTTTTTGATACTTGCGGCAATATAACCAACTTCGCCTGCAGAAATTTGTTGACATGGTATTGGTTTTGGCACAAAATAGCCAACCTCGGTTACATCAAACACGCCACCTGTTTGCATAAATTTGATTTTATCTCCCACCTTTACCGAGCCATCAAAAACACGCACTATGCAAATTGCACCCTTAAAGTTGTCATAATAACTATCAAACACCAAACACTTAAGAGGTTTTGTTTCGTCTCCGCTTGGGGGCGGAACATCACAAATTATTGTATCTAGCACTTCTGTTATGTTTATGCCGTTTTTTGCACTTATACAAGGTGCATTCATAGCAGGTATGCCAATAATATCTTCAATCTCGTGCTTACATTTATCAGTATCTGCACCACTTAAATCTATTTTGTTGATGA
>JAFTCZ010000039.1 GCA_017454425.1 Clostridia bacterium
TAAATATTTATTAAAAAAATCTCAAAAACTATAAAAAAACGCGTTTCTACTATGGTATTTGCTTGCCAAAAAAAGCCCAAAGTTTTATAATTATTAGAATATTAAAAGGAGAAGGGCACGGTACAAAAAGTAAAAACTATCATCATGTTAGTCATCAGTTTGGTTATTTGTGCCCTTTTTACAATAGAGGCGTTTGCGGCTGTTAATATCAACCTCATAAAAGAATCTTAAAAATGAAATAAAAAAAGCACAAATAAGTGCTTTTTTATTTTTTGTTGTACCAATCGTGCTGATTATCTTTTTTGTTTTTGATAATTTTATAAATACCAAATCCGGCACCACCAAGCAACGCTATTCCACCAAAAACAATTAAGATAATAATATATGTTGGCAGACCCTTGTTTTCTTGTTGTGGTTTTTCTTGCGGGGTGGCTGTTTCTTTTTCCCAAATTGCAGTTATTGTGATGTCTTGTGCAATTTCAATAGTAGCACCTGGCGCTTTTTTTGTGTTGCCGATTGCCCAAGACTTAAACTTTTTGCCACTAGGTGCAACAAAAGTACATTCGGGCAAAGTGTAAGTGCCCGCTGCCATTTCAATATTTTGCATTGTGCCCGTGCCACCATTTGCACTAAATTTTATTGTATAAACACTTTCAGGCAAATCTTCCCAAACAGCAATAAGTTGAATATTTCCGGTAACGCTTATTGTTTCGCCAACATTTTTTGGTTGATTGTTTATAGACCAACACTTAAAAGACATTCCATTTGGTGGTGTAAAAGAACATTCGGGCAAGGTGTAAGTGTTGTTTGTTGTTGCAATTGCTGTCATAACACCAGTGCCACCGTTTGGCAAAAATGCAATTTCATATTGCGTAGGAGGAATATCCTCCCAAACGGCCTTTATTGTCATATCCATAAATACCTGTATGGTTACTTGTGGATTTTGTTCCGTTCCGTTGGCGTCCCAGCACTTAAATCTTTTTCCTTCGGGAGCGACAAAAGTGCATAGTGGCAGTTCGAAATCTCCTCTTATGTCTTCTACACTATCTATTGTGCCCGTACCACCATTTGAATCAAAAGAAACTGTATAATAGTATAACACAAATTCACCCCATACGGCGTACAAGTTTGTGTCTTCGGTTATTGTGATGACATCATTTGGATTTACAAGTTCACCCGTGGGTGAGTTTATGGCCCAGCAAGAAAAATAATGGTTGGTTGATGGGGCAGAAAAGCCACTATCTTTTATTGTGTATTCATGATTGTATTGCACATCATCACTTGATGCGTGTGGCATTGTACCTGTGCCGCCGTTGGGCTTATAATTTACACTAAATGTTTGCAGTTCCCAAATGGCCAAGGCATCTATATTTGATGTAACATTTATTTTTTGCCCGGGGTTATATCGCACTCCGCCAATAGACCACTGATAAAATTGATATCCCGTTTGTGCCAAATAGGTACATTCGGGCAAAGTGTATTCACCAACTACTTCTGTTGCGTCAGCCATTGTTCCGCTTCCACCATTTGCATGAAAGGTTATGGTAAAAGTTTCGTCTGTATAATAATCTGCAAAAGATGTATTTTCATTTTTTGTTGTATTTATGCAAAACGCAACAATTCCCACAAAACATATGGTGCATAGTATTATAAAAGCAGCAAAAACATTATGAACAATTATATTTTTTGTGTTTGTTTTCAAAATGCACTCCTTTTTATTATTGTTTATTATACCAAATAATACAAAAAAGTTTAGTAAATTTGTATAAGTTTTGTTATATTTTGAACATTTTATCAAGATTATCAATTATTTTTTGTTCAATATTGTCTTTCAAGTTGTTTTGATATGTGGTTAGATAAATTTTTAATAAAGGCTCGGTGCCTGATGGCCTAAATATTGCCACAGCGTTTTTTTCTAGGTCATATTTTAACATGTTTGCTTTTGGAATATCGTTAAAGCCATCTTTATAGTCAGTAATTTGTACAACCTTTTGTCCACCAAGCTCTTTTATTGGATTTGCACGCAAGTTGCTCATAATATTTAGTATTTTTGATTGATTTGCACCATCAAATTTATAAGACAAAACTTTGTGTTTGCAATATCCAAACTCTTGATAAATTTCATTTAACTTGTTAACAAGAGTTTTGCCTTGTTGCTTGCACAAACTTGCAAGCTCACAAACAAGCATTGCCGCAACAGCTCCGTCTTTTTCACGAATATAACTTCCTGCCAAAAAGCTGCAACTTTCTTCAAAGCCAAAGATAAATTCTTGCTCGCGCTTTTGTTGTTCGAGGGTGTTCAGAAACTCGCCAATGTACTTAAAACCTGTTAACACAATCTTTAATTTTGCACCATATTTTTGTGCAATTTTATCTACCAGATTTGTAGATACTATGCTTCGCATAATATACCCACCCTTGGGTGAGTGGGACAACAAATAATCACAAAGAAGTATGCCAATCTCGTTTCCTGTTAAATGCACATATTCTTTATCATGCAACACTTCAACGCCAAGTCGGTCACTATCTGGGTCGGTGCATAGTATTAGGTCGGCATTATTCTTTAGACCAAGTTGTCGGCTGTAAGTATATACTTCGGGTTTTTCGGGGTTGGGTGAAGGGCAAGTGCCAAAACTTGGGTCAATGGTGCATTGTTCTTCGTTTTTAATAGTATTAACCCCTCGCTTGTGTAATAAATTTGGTACTACATTAATGCCTGTCCCGTTTAATGCAGAATAAACAACTGTTAGGTTGTTAATATCGCCGCGAGATTGTTGTTTAATAGAGGATAAAAATGCGTTTAGGCAATTATCGTCAGTTGACATTATTAGGCCGTTTTTTTGCAGCTCTTCAAAATTTGTAATGTCGATATTAAATTTGTTTATATCATTTATTTTTTTGACTATTTTTTCGGCTAATTTGGGCAG
This sequence comes from Clostridia bacterium, assembly GCA_017454425.1. The sequence goes on from JAFTCZ010000039.1 coordinate 2,928, forward strand.
TATTTGGCACCCTGTGCTGTCATATGCCTTATATCCATTCCATTCTTTCGAGTTGTGGCTGGCGGTAATCATTATGCCACCATCACAGTGATAATATCTTACCATAAAAGACAAAAATGGGGTAGGCATACAATCTGCCAAAAACACTTTTATACCATGCTTTGCACAAATGCAAGCAGCCAATTTTGCAAAATCACATGAGTTAAACCTGGTATCATAGCTTATGGCAATACTTTTTGCGTTTTGTTCTTTTAATATTTGTGCAAACGCTTGTGTCACATGCGCAACTGTATAATTGTTCATTCTATTTGGGCCTAATCCCATAATGCCACGCATGCCCGCTGTGCCAAATTCCAAATTTCCTTCAAAAGCATTTGCTTTTTCTGTTTGAGTCATTTCGTCCATTAATTTGCGCTCTTTTGAAGTTACATTATTGTACCATTCGTTCCATTGCATGCCTTTGCCCCCTTAATAAATGTGTATTTACCAAATTTTATCACAAAAATTGATATTTAGCAAAAATAAAACTGTATATAAATAAAAAACAACCCAAACTTTTTGGGTTGTTTTATTGGTGACTCCACCGGGATTCGAACCCGGGACTCCACCGTGAAAGGGTGGTGTCTTAAACCGCTTGACGATGGAGCCACATGGTAGCGATAAAAGGAGTCGAACCTTTGACCTATCGGGTATGAACCGATCGCTCTAACCAGCTAAGCTATATCGCCAAATAGCCTTGCAAAAAATGCAAAATGATTGTAGCATATAAAACTATCTTTGTCAATAAAAAATTTGATTATTTTATCATTAGTTTGATAAACTAAGAGTGCCATATAATTGCCAAAAACAAAAAAGTATGTTACAATCCATTTGTATATAAAAATTAAGAGGTAATTATGAAAAAACCAATGTTTATATCGTTTGAAGGAATAGACGGAAGCGGAAAAACCACGCACACACAAATATTTTGCGAATACTTGCGCTCTATTGGCGAGGACTTTGTGGTTACTCGCGAGCCGGGCGGCACGCCACTTGGGGAAGACATTCGCAAATTTGCATTAAAGAAATATAAAGATAAATGCACCAAGGCCGAACTTTATTTGTTTGAGGCTTCGCGTGCCGAGCACTATGACAAAATTATTGCTCCCGCATTAAAGGCAGGCAAAATAGTTGTGATTGACCGCTTTTGTGACAGCACACTTGCTTACCAAGGATATGGCAATGGCAATGACCTTAAGGCCGTTGAATTTGTAGATGATTTTGCAACAAATGGCACAAAACCCGATTTAACTTTTTATTTGGATATTGACCCACGAGAAGCACTGGCTCGCCGAATTGGGCGTGATGTTGGCGACATAATAGAAGACCGAGGACTGCAATATCAAAATGTTGTTAGGGCAGGGTATCTCGAAATTTACAAAAAACATAAAGACCGAATTGTGCTAATAAATGCAGGGGGCACTGTTTCGCAAGTGGCAGATGCCATAAAAAATGAATACGAAAAAAGGATAAAGAATGCTTAATAAACAACAATTTATGCAATCTAGCATTTATCAAGAAATTGTGCAAAACAAAATGATGCATAGTATTATGCTTTTAAGTCACGACCACAAGATGCTTGATATTTTTGCTAACAACATAATAGCAACTATGTTTTGTACAGAACATGACAAACCATGTGAGAAGTGTATTAATTGTCAAAAAATTTTGCACAACACATTTGTAGATGTCATTATATATCCACAAAACAGTGAAGTGCTAAAATCTGACGAACTAAACAGAATGCTAGACACTGTTTATGAAATGCCCTTTGAAAATGATAAAAAAGTTTATGTCATTAATAATTTTGCAAATATTGACAAGCTTTTGCAAAACAAATTGTTAAAAACTCTTGAAGAGCCACCTCAGCATGCATATTTTATCTTAAAAGTAACAAACGAGACAAATGTTTTGCAAACCATAAAATCTCGCTGTCAAAAAATTAATGTACAAACATTATCACCACAAGAAATGGCAAAATATCTTGCGCCTTTTGGTGAGCCAAAAATAGTAGAACAAGCAATACAATTTTGTGGTGAATCGGTCAGTGATGCCGAACATTACATCAAAAGCCCAAGTTTTATTAAAAATGTAAATTTTATTTTTGATATGTTGCAAAACTACAAAAAATCTTGGCAAATGGTTGAATATGCAAGTGTTTTGTATGCAAAAAAAGATGAGTTTTTAGATTTGTTGCATATTTATCTAAAAGTTTTGCAAGATGCAATTTACATAGTGTTGGGCATGAAAGAAAAGATAGCCCTAACAAGTTATCAAAAAGAAGTTGAAAATATTGCAAAAACATTTAGCATTGATGCAATGGCACATATGATACAATCTACAACAAAAATTTTAGAAAAACTAGACCGCAATTGCAATTATAACACAATAGTAGATGAGTTTTTGTTGGGTATATTGGAGGATAAACACAAATGGCCAATATGATAAGAATATTGTTTGATGTAGACACACGCATGCGCATAATTTTGGCACCCAATAATGTCAAAAATGGTGACAAAATTGTTGTAAAAATGCCAAATGGTAATGATATTGCCACTGTTGTTGGTTTTTGTGTGGACTTAAAAAAACAACAACCCGAAACCGAATATGAATTTATGCGAGTTGCAACAACTCAAGACCTTGCTTTGCGTCAACAAAAAATTGACAATAATACAAATACAAAACAAAAAGTTCAAAACATAATTACAAAATATGATATACAACTAAAACTAATTAAAGTGCACGAAAGTTTTGACAACAGCAAAATGTTAATAGTTTATACTGCGCCTGCAAGAATAGATTTTAGACAACTTGTCAAAGAACTTGCCGGTGTATTTAAGACACACATCGAGATGCGTCAAATAACTGACCGCGAAAGTGCAAGCATGCTTGGCAATATTGCCGAATGTGGTCAAGAATTGTGCTGTCGTAAGTTTTTGTATGACCCACAAGTTGTAACTATTAAAATGGCAAAAACACAAGATATGGCACTTAATCCCACAAAGATTAATGGTGTATGCGGGAAATTGAGATGTTGTTTGGCTTTTGAAAACGACCAATACAAACAAGTGCTCGAACGCATGCCCGAGATGGGGGCAAAAATTAACACACCAAATGGGCAGGGCGAAGTTGTTTATAGGGATTTGTTAAGAGAAGTTGTACAAGTTAAATTTGCCGAAGATGATATACAAAGTTTTGAATTAGATAAAATAACAAATAGTGCATAGTATTATGCATTTTTTGTTATTTATTATAATAATTTTACATAATTTTGCAAATTAAACACCCAACAATTGCACCAACAAAGCACGCAACCAGTGCCAAAGGTATGGCATACCACAATTTTTTTATTTTTGTTTGGCTGAAGTAAACTGTTGCAACATAAAATATTGTTTCGCTGCTTCCAACTACTACGCACCCACAACGACTTATATAACTATCTGCACCATACTGCCTAAACAATTCTTGCAAAGCCGCCAAACCACCACTTCCACTAAAGGGGCGAATAAGCAAAAGTTGAGATAATTCTTTGGGTATGCCAAAAAACTTGAAGACAGGTGAAAGAAAAGAAGAAAGTATATCAACAAGCCCAGATACTCTAAAAAGTTCTAGTGCGAAAAATATTGCAATAAGGTAGGGGAATAAGTCATAACAAAGTGTCAATGCGCGTTTTGCGCCCAAAACAAAAGTTGCATAGCAATTAATTTTTTTGATGCTTGCCCATACAATAAGCAAAATTAGCAATATGGGAATAATAATTATGTCAAAACTCAATTTCTTTTTCTCGCTGTTAGTTTTGATATAATCTTGACGCCCAATACGCCAACAAAAGTAGAAACGCAAGTGGCAATCAAACTTGGCAATATTATGTTGCTTGGGTTTATGCTTCCAAAAGATGCCCTTAGGCCTAGCACAGTTGTAGGCAAAAGTTGTATGCTTGTGGCATTTAAGATTAACAGCATAATCATTTGATGAGAGGCACGGGTTGAATGATTTTGTTTGTCCAATTCTTTCATGGCTTTTATGCCCATTGGGGTGCAGGCGTTTCCTAGCCCCAGCATGTTTGTCGAAAGATTGAGGGAAATGTATTGTTTTGTGGTATTGTCAACTTTTCCAAACAACCAATCAATAATTGGGGACAATAATCTTGCAAGTTTTTGCCCCAATCCCGATTGCTCGACAATTTCTAATATCCCAAGCCAAATTGCATATATTCCCATTAGTTTTATAAGCATTTCTATTGCATTTGTGCTAGATGTTATCATGCTGTTAAGCACTGCATCGGGGGCATTAAAAAGCAACATAAAAGTACTGCATACAACCATCAAAAACCAAACCTTGCGCATAATTTATATTATGTTTTTTAATTTTGGATATGAATACTTACTTTACTATTAAATAATTTTCTGCTAAAATAAAAATGAGGTAAATTATGATTGATGTACATACACATTTGAATGATGACTTATTGTTTAATAAAAAAGATGAAATTATAAAAGATTTGCCCAACCACAATATCACAAAGGTTATTGTGCCTAGTTGTGACAAAAAAATGATTTCAAATGCATTGTCACTGATAAAATATCCTTGTGTGTTTGCGGCTTTGGGGATTCACCCAAGCAATTGTGACGAGTGGGGTGATGCTGTTAAAAACTTAATTCGCTTGCACGCCAACAACCCCAAAATTGTTGCGATAGGGGAGATAGGGTTTGACTTGCACTATAAAAACAGTGATATTGTAGTGCAAAAAGAAATCTTTTTGCAGCAGTTGTTGTTGGCAAAAGAGTTAAGGTTGCCTGTTGTTTTGCATATGCGAGATGCATGGGACGAGTTTTTTGAATTTTATGAAGAACACAAAAATTTGTTTTCTGGTGGCGTAGATGTGCATTGCTTTGATGGGGAAAAAAGTATTGCAAAAAAACTTTTAGATGCAGGGTTCTTTATATCCTTAACCGCTTTAAGCGTAGAAAACAAACCAAAAAATAAAGAAATGATAAAATATTTACCCCTCGACCGCATTATGGTCGAAACCGATAGCCCTTATCTTTTGCCCAACGAATGCAAAAAAGAGCAGAAATACAACATTCCTCAAAATGTTAATTATGTTGCAAAAAAAGTTGCTGAATACACAAATGTGGATATAAAACTTATAGATGAAATTACAACAAATAATGCATATACATTATTTACAAAAATGGGAGAAAATAATGGATAAAACACAAAAGCAAGATAAGTTCTTTTTTAAGCATAGCCTTGGCCAAAATTTTATCAAAGACGAAGCATTAATTAACGGAATTTTAGATGACGCGGGTGTGCAAGAGGACAGTAATGTTCTCGAAATTGGCGCGGGGGCGGGAGCATTGACAACAAACCTTTGTAAGAAGGCACAAAAAGGTAAGATTTTGTCAATAGAAATAGACAAAACGCTAGAAAAAATTTTGAATAAAAAGTTGGCTGAATTTAATAATATTCATTTGGTTTTTGATGATATATTAAAAGTTGACCCCAAAATGATTGCAAAAGAATTTGAATATAAACCATTTAAGGTTGTGGCAAATTTGCCATATTATATTACTACACCAATATTAGAGTACTTGCTTTCAAACGACCTATTAATAACCGACATAACAGTTATGGTACAACTTGAGGTTGCAAAGCGCTTGTCAGCAAGCGTTGGTACAAAAGATTATGGCGCAATAACGCCAATTCTAGAGATGTATGGCAAGCCTCAAATCACACGGATTGTCAAAAAAGAAATGTTTACGCCGCAACCAAAAGTAGATTCGGCTGTTTTGCACATACAAATTAATAAAATTAAGAATGTTGATATACCTTATGTTTCAACTATCATAAAAAAATGTTTTTCAATGCGCCGAAAAACCTTGCAAAATAATTTGATGAATGGATTTGAACTAAGCAAAGAACAAGCACAAAATGTGCTAGTGCAGATTAATAAATCACTTCTTGTTCGCGCAGAAGAGTTAACACTGGACGATTTTTTGAAGCTTTCGAATATATTAAAAGAGCATTATTAATGCTTTTTTATTTTTTTGTGCTCATAAATGGGTTTTTGTGAATATATATAAACAAAGGAGTATTTATGCAAACAAGAACAATAATATTGAGTGGCTTTGTCACAAACAACGCACTTATGGGCATAATTAGCATTAATGGGCAAAGCGATATTAGCGCAAATCTAAAACTTTTTAATGTACCCGAAAATCAAATATGCAATTTTGTATTTTGTTTGGGACAAAAGGTTTTTGTTGCACATAATGTACCAACAAACAGCGAATACAACTTTTTTATGAGTGACATTTGTATAAATGATGAAATAAAGGCTTGTATATTTGATGAAAGTCAAAATTTGTTGCTTTGCAATAATTTACCTAATGAAGAAATCGAAAAAATGAAACAAAACCTAAACAATGAAGAAGAAATTAATGTTCAAACATCGTCACTAGACTCACAGTCATGCGTGTTGCAGCAAGAAAAAGAAGAAAGTGATAGTTTTTTTGATGAAATTGAGCAACAGTTTGACACAATGATGCAACAGGGCAGTGTTTGTGAAGAAGTGCAAAACTTAATACCAAACTCGCAGTGGGTTTATATACAAGACCAAGAAACTGAGCCACAGTGCATTATTGGCAAAATTTTTGACGAAGAGAATAATATTCGTTATATTTGCTGTGGCATGCCTGCAAAAAATATTGATGATGTAGGGCAGGTTAACCTAGAATACAGTCAATGGCTTCCGCTTAACCCACAAGACCCAGAAGGAAGGGGGTATTATATAACATATCAAGATGCAAAAACAGGTGAAAATATAAAACTAAGTGCATAATAGTAAGTACTATGCACTTTTTATTTTATTGGCAAAAAGGTTTATTTGTGCACAAAACTATGCACAAAATGTTTTTTGAATAGTACTATGCACTTTTAATCAAAAGAAATTAAGTTTATTTTGCAAACTTTTTGTATTTTCACGATTTTGTTGAAGAATTTTTGCCGTGTTTTGATAAGTTTTTGTTTGTATTGATTGTGCAATAGGGGTGATTGGTTGTCTTTGTGAAGCAGGAGATAAAAATTTGCTTATGTCAAGTTTTGTCAAAAGTTCTACAATATTTGCAAGATTTTCATTTTTTGTGTTTGAAGGATTGACTTGGGCTGTTTGTACGCTTGCATCTTTGTTATAATATGCAGTGTGTGCGACAAATTTTTTCATTTTTCTCTCCTTTTATCATTCTCAATTAATTGACGAAAATGTTATTTAGTGGTATTATATGACACAATGACAAAATATGTGTTTTTTGCAAAAACATTAAGGAGTATGGCATTAAATGAAAACTACAACAAAAATTAATAACCTAACAAAAAATATATTAATTGCATTAGTGCTTGTGTTTGGCATGTTTTTTGGTTTTACTGCATGTGGCACAAACATCGGTTTTGATGATGGTCCATCAAAAACTGATGTAATAAGTGGCAACGGTACTTCTGCTGTTGTGTATGGCGATTATCTCTATTATGTCAATGGGTATACAGGCCATGATGCAGTGGGTGACACAAATGTGTATGGCAAAGTAAGCTATGCCGCAATTTACCGCACAAAACTTGTTGATGGCAAAGTAGTAGAAAATGATAAAGAGTATGACGAAGATGGCAACGAAGTGTTTGATAAAACTCAGGGCATCAAAAATACAGGCAGGCTAGTTTCGAAGGTTTGTGGTTATGAAAAAACACAATTGTACATTTTTGGCAATTATCTTTATTATACAACACCAGGCAACCAAGTGGCAAAAAATGGTGATATAGAAAGTGACCACATAGATTTTTGCAGAATTAAAATTGATGGGCACACAAGAAGTGAAAAATTATTAACTTCACAAAATGCATTGGATAGTGTCAAATACTACATGTATTCTTACAACGACAAAGCCTATCTTGTTGTAAAAGATGGCAACGCCTTAAAGATTGGTGAATGTACAGACACAAGTTTTAAGTTAAAAACTCTTGACGAAACAGATTATGTTGTTTCAACTATTGCAGTCACAAATTATTCTCGCAGTACTGATGTTGTTTATGACTTGGACGGGGCAGTATATTTCACTTATACAAACAGTGATATAACAAAGGGCAATGTTATTGCAAAATATGACCTTGTGACAAAACAGATTAGTGATGTGTCTCCGGTTAAGGAAAGCACTTACACTTTGTTAAAATCAGTAGGCGGAAGATTGTATTACAACAAGCAATCATTAGTTGCACCTGGCACAAGTGGGGCATATTTATATTACAACGACATGACCTCAAACTTTGCTGATGGCGAGCATCAATTAACTTCAAACCCATATTCAGAAGAGAACATAACCCCATATCTTGCTGACAAAGTTGGCGCTTACATCAACAACACTGCAAATGTTTATCAGTTTAATGCTGATGGTACAAAACCTCAAATTATAGAGGGGAACGCAACAATTGTTGCGCAAATGGGCAATTATGTGTTTTATACCCTCAATAACACCTTGTACAGAAAAAACATTATGACTAGTACGGTTGACACTATTGTATCTTTGGCTAGTGAAGATGCCGTAACAAAAACCTTGACAGTTGTATCAACTCATCAAATATGTTATCTCGAGAAATACGAAAACAGTCAAGGCACATCATACTACATGCATTATATTGACACAGATATTACAACAGACGATGGCTTTTACAACCACTTTGTTGGTGTTATGCTAGAAAAAGATTATTTGGACGAGCCAACCGAATAATAATAAAAAGCGGAAACGCTTTTTTTATTTTATAAAAAAACCTTGTCAAAATTTGTTAAAAATTTGTAAAAAATAGTATATTTATTTTGACATTATTTGCACAAAATATTATACTAGATAGATAGTACTTTTTGTATTTGTCTTGGAGGTAGCAAATATGAAGAAAACATCGTTGATGAATGGTGTTACGGTCTCTGTATATGCGGCCATGGCAGTGTACCTAATGGTTGTGCTGGTGGCTTTTGGTATATGGGTGACGGGTGGATTTAGGAAATATACAGCAGAGGCGGGCGGTCTAAAATTTGACTGCATGGCTGTCAGTATTGCTGACAATGCAGGCAGTGCAAATGTCAAAGTTCTTAGTGACAAAGCAACAACTACGCTAAACCTCGCTTATGGTACAATAGGATATTCTGATAAAAGTGTTCCAATTGAAATAAAGCTAGAGCTTCGTGATGCAAACAACAGATTATTAAACGAAGACGAGGCAATAGTAAGTATTCCGCAAAAGGTTATGCTGGGTGAAAGTTTTGCAATTGATGCCGTGCTTGATGTAGATGGCTTTAACAAAGGCGGAGATTGTTATTTGTATGCTTATTCGATGGACGATATGTTGTATGCCAACCCACTACATATATTTGTTGATGTGCCAATTGAAAGTGCATCACTTATGTATTACAACATAAACAGCAACCTAAACCAAAATTACAAAAGAATAGTTGAGACCGAAATTGAAGGGCAGCAAACACCACTTCGTACAACATTGTTTTATAAAAACGCAGCCGATTATGCAAATAATACAAATGCTATATTACCTCTAAACCGCGAACTTGTTACCGAAGGGCAAAGACAAATTTATCGTGAAAAAGCGTTGTCATGCGTAAAAGGTGACCAATTTCAATTGTATGTTCAAGTTTGGCCCGAGCGTTCTCTCAATCCGCACAAAAATACAAACACAACCTCAATTCAATCTAGTGCTATTCTCAAAAATGTAGATGCCCAAGGTCTTTCAAACTTGTGTGTTTTACTTTCTGATGGTTATGCAAATGCAACAGGTGATGACGAAAGTTTGCAAAACTATGTTGATCAGTTTGCAAAAATTTGGCCACAAATTGGGCTTAACGATTATATAAACCTAAATGGTTTGATTAACAAAAACAAAATTAGCCAAGCAGTCAACCGTATAAAAGATATTACTGCAATTGATGTTACAAATTATTATAACCGCACATTTGGCAGCACAATTGTATTTGATGACAAAGCAATTATTTACGAGACACCAAGGCGTGATGTTGCCGAAGTAGATGAGGCAACCGAAATATTAACTATAAAATCAGACCCAACCTTGGCAAGTGATGCAAGCGTAAATGTAAATATTTCACCAATTTATGACAACACACTGGCTGGCGCAACAATATTTAAGGCTTTTACCGAGGAAACAGCAGTTGTTGATGTTGAGATAAATTCTGATTTCGAAGTAGGAACAGTATATTATATTGGTTTGGGCTTTGACGAAGGCATAACAAAAGCAAACATTTCAAGTCAATTGGTAACAGTTCTTAATGTAAGTCAAAACAGGCTTGTATTAAGTGCACAAGAATTAAGCGACCAAGACAAAACATTGTTAAGAGAATCGGCAAATGCACTTACTCAAACCGAACTTCAAAAAGCGGTAAATTTGGGAATTGTTATAAATACAAAAGGCAACAACAAAGAATCAAACCCAACACCTTTAATTAGTGAAATGAAAAACTTGAATTTGGTTCAGGTTGTAGAAAATTCTTCAAACCCAGACATGCTTCCGCTTAGTATTGTTGCAGACAACACCACCTTGGGCGACACCAACAAAATTTGGATTATTAGTGCAAATAGGCGTCTTGCAACCGAATCAAACGAAAGTTTGTCTTTGACAATTTCTTTGACACAAGAAATTAAGGTTTCTGAACTTGAGGCCCCTGATATTGATGAGGGCGGAAATCTTCCTGACGAGGCGTATGTTATTGATGAATATGAGTGTGAAAACAGCCTTGCATACAAACCAACTGACAACACAATTGCTCAAAAAACTTCATCAATCAAAGGCCTTGTATTCGACCTAAAAATTGAAAAGCCAACCAATATGCAATTTTCAAGAACAGTAAACATGGAGTTTACAAAATATGATGACGGCCGAAACAAAGACTTTACGCCTATATCTTTATCTTCACTTATGACAACATATAATGAACAAAATCCGTACATCGCCGAAAATTATACATATGGCAAGATAATCTATTTTGTTGATGACACATCTAGCGAAGTTGTAAATACAACCGCATCTGGTTTGTTGTATTATTCATATGCAGACGCAAGCGCCTCAGAAGATGTTAAATATGGTTATATCGAGCCAATGGGTGCGGGGTCTGTATCAATTACGCCATATCTTGTTATGACCGAAAGGGTAGATGGTGTCGAATATGCAATCAAATATGACACAACCGAGAACAAATATGTTCACATAAATCTAGCCGAAGCCGCAGAAAGTGATTTTGTGATTATTGATACTTACAACACAATTAATGTCAAAGTAACAGAAAGAATTGTAAGTTTTACATATTATCTAGATGACACATTAACTACGGTTTGCCCAAAGAACGATCCAAATAGGTATTTTGCAACCGGAGCAAACAACAAAGTTTTGTTGTATGTTCGTGCAAACTCTGCAAAAGCCTTGCCAGCAAGTGCCACCGAATATCAAGGACTTGGATATAGTTATTCTTACAGTGTTACAACAAATGGTCAATCAACAAGTGACTTAAGCATTGGTTATCCCGAGGATAGCGAGCAAAATAGCAAGAGATTTGTATCACTGCAAATTAATGTTGGTGAAGAACAACTTTTGGTTAACTGCATGGTTATTGAAATAACAATTCAACCATTAAAGAGTCTTGACAACAAGGTTTATACAATCACATGGTATAAGGGCAACGAGGAAATATTAGACAGCCAAATCAGCATAAACGCAAAAGATTATTTTGGTGACCAAAACTCATTGTCATTTAAAAAAGAATCAGTAAAAACACAACAAGACAAAACTTATACTGCACAGTTTGTCAAGGATAATAATACCGAAGCCAGCATGTCTAGATATGTTGTTGAATGGAAATCTGATGAAACTCAAGATAAAACATTGCCACTTCCTGATGTTTATTATCTTCCAACAAACAATTCTACCGCCTCATTGCCATATGTGCAAACAACACTTTATCCTAGTGAGCCAACAACCACAACAGTATTCTATTGGATAAAAGACCCTGTGTTTGATGCCGAGGGACACGCAACATATACCTATGAGACATTAAATGTTTCGAATACATATTTTGCTATCACCGAAACAACTTCAAGTGTGGGTGAGGGTGATGATATAACAACCGAAACCATAACCACGCTGTACATAAAAGACATAATTCCTAGCACTGCATTGGGTGTGCGTATTGGTTATCGCAACAACCCTGGTGTGCAGACAGGAAATGTGATTGAATGTTATTATGATATATTCTTAGAATGGCCAATAATAGAAGAAACTGCTATGGGTTCGTTTGTTGTTAGAGATGAAAACAAAATAGATGTTACGCTGTCACCTTTGGCAACAAAAACAAACACATTAATTGATTATAATGTTATTCTTGATTTGGTAAACAGCACAATTATTGTTCCGCTTGAGTCTTCGGTAAATTATGCAATAAATGACATAATCCGCATTTATGAGGGCAGCACATTGCTTATCGAAAAAGCAAAAATTGCATCAATTGAGACAACGGCTGAGTATGTATTGTTGCACCTAGAAGACAACACCTTATCTAATATAGAATTAAACGCAACAAAACAATGTCATGTTTATAAATTAACCGAAGATACCCAATTTGTGACAAATAATGTGTTGTTGCCAGCATGGGCTGTTAATACAACAGGCATATCAATGCCACCAGCGGCAGGAGAAAATTATTTGTACACATTAACTGCTGATGCTTCTGTTAACCTAACAAATCTTACAACTATTCAATTTTATCGAACATTAGACTTGCGCTTTAAGATACCAACCAGCGGAAACGGTTATTCTGATAAGCATAATTACAGCAAAGCAATAACCTCAACAAAGCAAACATCATAACAGACAAGGAGGAAAACTATGCCAAGACAATCCAAACAAGAGGCAAAGCCTGCAAAGGCTAAAAAAAGAGCAAAAGAGCAACCCGATATTGAAGAACAACAAGTTCAACCACAGCAAAAGCAAGAAGCTCAGCCAAAGGCAAAAAGAGTAAATGATGAAATGACTGTTCTTGATTATATCAAACAAGAATATTTCAAAAACAATCCCGATTCCGATGAAAACAGCGCTGGCGGGGCATTCTTTAAGGCCGATTTGTCTGATGTTGAATATGAAGACCAAAATGAATATTTTAATATCATGAAAAACATGTTTACTAGTCTTAATATAAACAAGGCAAAAATGCCGCTAGAAGAATATGTTGATGAATATTATGATTTACTCGAAATGGCCACCGAGATGGCTGTTTGTGGTTGTGTGCCGGCAATGGATTATTTGTGTTTTATTTACAAAAAGGGCATAGATGATGTTTTGCCAATCAATTTGACAAGAGCACACGAATGGGGCATGCTTGCGACAGCTTTTGGTTCAAAATTGGCCCCCGAAAGATTGAGAATGTTTTTGGACCCTGTTTATAAATATGTGATAGACCAAAATGCTGTGGACAGTATTATAAAAAAGCATGATATTAAAAACGACGAAGATTTGGTTAATTTTGTTGCATATTCATTTGCAAACATATTTAATGAAAAACAAAAAATTAATCTTGAATATATGTCAAAAAAGCAAATAATAAGCAATGAACGCTTTCAGGTATTCTTAAAAGAGGCTTCAGCCGTCCGTGATGAGGCTTTGCCAATTATGTTAAAATTTATTGTATAAAACAAAATACAGGGCAACCTGTATTTTTGTTTTTTTGTTACATATTATTGTGTTAATTTGTTATAATAAACAAAAGAGGATAAGTATGCAACAATACAAAGGTCAGTTGCGTCGTGTGGACGAACTTGGAAGGGTGGTTATACCCAAAGAAATACGCGCAGCATTAAAAATAAACGCCGGAAATTTGTTAGAATTCTTTTGTGATAGTGATAAAGATAGTTTAATTCTAAAAAAATATGAGCCAATTAAGCAAATTGAAAGTTTTGCGAATAGTTGTTTGAGTGCTATGCAACAATTTGGGGAATATGTATTTTTATTGTGTGATACAACACAGGTACTATGCACCCAAAATATATCAAAAAATGAGTATGTGCATAGTACTATGCACCCATATTTATATGCAAAGTTAAGAAATCAAAAAATACTGCATAATACCCAAGTGTTGCAAAACGAGGTTAGTCAGTCACATAATGCTGTTTTGCCAATATTATGCAGAGGTGATTTGTGGGGGTGCATAGTAGTGCTTTGCAATCATGATATCGAACAATCAATAATACAAACAACCAAGGTGGTATGCACAATTATTGGTGAGTATTTGGCAGAATAAAAAAACATATTTTTGCAATATGTTTTTATCAAACCAAATAGCAAACAAAAAAAAGAGATGTTGTCTCTTTTTTATTATCTAAATTCACCATAATGTACATTGCGTGCTTTGCGCTCTGATTCTACAAGGTCCATGATAAGCGAGCGAACTTTGTTTGGGTCTTTAACACGCAAAAGGGTTAGTTCGGGACAACTTTTGTCACTTGAGATAACTCTTATGTTGCCAACACCCCAAAACTTGTTTGAAAAAGAAGCAAAAATGCTAATATCATCTACACGGAACAAGTTAATTTCTTCAATCTTGCTTGTAAAAAATCCAACATCACTAATTAATTTTACCCATTGACCAGGTTTGCGTATCAAATAATATCTAGTAAAACTTAATGGCAGTCCGCAAAAGCGCTTGCGGTCTTTCCAAATCAACTGAACATCTGGTCCAAAACTTTTGATGTCTGCCATGATATTCTCCTTTTTGTGTAAAATTTGTTTATCTATTATAACCAATAATTTTGTATTTGTAAAATATATTAAGCAAAATTTTTGTTAGTTAATAATAACTTCGCCGTTTTCCTTTATTGTTATGCTGTCACCAGTTTCTGCTTGTTCCAAAAACTCGTCGCCAAGATTATCAATAGCAATAACATTGCTGTTTTCCCAAATTTTTGCAAGAGTGATGCCGCTTAAGGCCAAAGAATCTATTGTTTTACTAAACAAGAAAGCACTTGGGTTAATGCCCATTTGACATATTGTCTGAATAACAAGACCACCCGTGGTCGAGCCAATTGTCATAGGCAAACACAAAATTTTGCCCGTCAAAACTTTACCATAAACATCGGGATTGTTTTGGTCACTGCCAATTATCTTTTTTGCGTTTTTTAATGCGCTTTTTTGAAAAGTGGCAAGAGTGTTTAATCCTTGATGAGATACTATTGCTTCGCCTGTAAGATTGCCGCCTGCAATTACGCGTCCTTTATATGTTTTTGCCATATTATTTCTCCTTTTTACCCGTTATTATATTTACAATTTCTGCTTCGGTATAAAATCTTGCGCTTGTGTATGTTCGAAGTTTGTTACTGCAAGTTATTATTGGTTTTTTGCCTGCTATTGGGTTGTTCATATACATAAGTGGACATATGCTGCTTAGTTTGATGCCCGTTTGCAAAAGAAGCGGATATTCTTTTGTTTTTGCAAAGGCCTCAAGTACGGCAGGGCTTGTTGTAAATATTGTGCGCACACAAACTTGATGTTTGTTATTTTCTTTTAATCCATTCGTTATGCGATGTGTCCATTCAATAAGTTGGTCAAGAGATAGGTGAGGGCAACCAATAAAACACATGTAAGGGCGAGAGTCCATGTTTTTCCACAAAATTGGATAGTTTTGATAGACATCTTTTAGTGTTTGGTCGGTAATAACAAGTTTTTTTGCATTTGTGGCAATCATTTTTGCGCCATTTTGTTTGGCCTCGGGGGTAAGATTGTGAACATGATATAATCCCACGGCACCATTGCTGGCACTGGCCGCCCCCATGTCTTTTAAGTAAGATATGGCATGCTCGTCCATTGTTTTGCCAAGGTATTTGTCAAGGCCTTTTATGTAAGGTACTCCGTCACCAACAGTAAGGCCAATTGCACTACCCAAAATTTGTGCATCAGGCAGAGTAGTTGTTTTTAGTTCGACCACCCAATTGGCTTTTCGGTTTTCATCAAGCAATAACCCAAATTCGGGCACTTTGCCTATAATACAGCCAAACAAGTCAATCATACCGCTGTTTCGGTTGCAGCGTGCACCCAATATTGAGTTTGCAAAAACAACAGCACTACTTTCGGCCCAAGATAACACATCACCATATTTTGGGGTGTTTCCCATTTCGGGAAGATAGCATGTACAGCTAAAGTCATTTTCTTTTGACAAACCAATTTTCTTTAATTGTTCTTCATAGCGGGCTTGTTGTCCGTACATAATTTTACTAAATATTAATTTATTAAGAAGATTGCATTTTACATTTTTATAATCAATAGGGCGTGGGTCGGCGGTAAATTTCCATTTTGAAACAATGCCCGAATTAATAATTTCGTCCATAATGCGATAAAGTGGTTTGATTAAACTAATTCCAAAAGATGTAACCAAATGCCCTTCGTGGGTGATAGGTACAAGCCTTTTTGCGCCTGCCATTTCACCAAACATAACAAGAGTTTGCATAATTTTTGCCATGGTTGGGCCTTGGCTGCCATCTAATATTTCTTTTTCTTCTTTGGTAAGTTTCATTTTTGTTTTTTCCATATTTTTCTCCCGTTTTATATTGTTCGTGCTCTACGATATGCCGATTTTGTTGCAGGCCATACTTTTCCTGGTGTTATTGAATCACCAATGTTATAAATTTCGGGTGCAACATTTTGTGCCACAAGTTCGTTGTACAATGCGTTGTTTGGGCGTGTACCAATTGCAATAACCACTAGATCTGCAGGAATTGTTAGGCGTTCAATCTTCTGTTTGATTTTTGGTGCTAGTGGGTTTGAGATATTTTCTGGCAAAAGTGGTTGCCATGTGTTGTATGGGTCGGGAACAGTAGGGCTAACATTTTTATCTATTACTATTCCGTTTGGCAAAATTTCGTTTACTGTTGTAAGGTTGTCAATCCTGACACCCGCTTTTTGCAAATAATGCATAATATGTCCGCGGTTGGCAGTGCAACTTTGTGCCATAACAGCAGGTGTCATTTCAATAATTTCGACATCAAGGCCAAGCTCATATTTAAGATAATATGCAGTCTCACAACCACTGTCGCCACCGCCAATAATAACAATTTTTTGTTTGCCTTTTAATAGTTTTGGGTTTGACAAAACTTCGGTAACAGTTGCTACATTTTTGTATTGAATACCTTTAATTTTTGGTTCGACAATATGACTGCCTGTTGCGGTGATAATTACATCATATTTTCCGCGCTTTAATTTTGTTGCATCAGCAGTTGTGTTTAATAAAAGTGTAAAGTGTTTGTTTTTTTGCATTTGCTGCACTTGCAAGGCAAGATAGTCAACATAGTTTTTTAGTTCGTATTTAATTTTTGGAACGCTTGCCGGAATTAATGTTCCGCCAATGCTGTCGGTGGCTTCGTACAGGTCAACAATATGCCCCCTTGATAGCAAGGTTTTTGCTGCCACAACACCACTTGGACCTGCACCAACAACAGCAACGCGCTTTTGAACAGGCGAAACAGGAATTTCTTGCGCAAAAACATCTTCGAAGGCTGTGCGAGGGTTGACCGCACATTGTGGGTGGCCGCCTTCTACAAACTCGCGAATACAAGCTTCGTGACAGCCAATGCATGGGCGAATGTTTTTTGTTTCGCCACGATATGCTTTGTTTGGCCACTCGGGGTCGGCAAGAAGTGGACGAGCAAGCATAATCATATCACACATTTCATCACGAAGGGCTTTTTCGGCAAGGTCGGGATAACCAAGTTTTCCGACAGCCACAACAGGCACAGGCAAGCCCATGTTAGATAAAATGCGATTTTTTGCAAAAAAGTCTTTGACAATTTTGCTTATTTCCAAAAAGCAACCACTTGGCATACTGCTTGGTGGGTGAGGAAGCCACCAGTTGTCATAGCAACCCAAATCAACATCAAAAATATCTACGCCGGCAGCCACAAGATTGCGCATATAGTCAAGTGTTTGGTCAATTGTGCGTTCGTTTTTGAATTTTTTGAGGCTTTTGATTTTTGAAAGTTTTTCTTGATAAGTAGAGTTTAATGCAAGTGACAAATCAATACGGTACATAATAGGATATTTTGGGCCAACGCGTTTTCTTATTTCTTTTACGGTTTTTATACCAAATTTTTGCCAATTTGCATATTTGCCAAGTTTGCGTCTATTAAATGCCGGGTTGGTAAGTTGTTCTAGCAAATATCCTTCGTGACCATGCAGATAAACACCATCAAGGCCCATGGCTTTTGCATCAGCACTTGCTTGACCAAAATTTTTGACAAGTTTGTTTAATTTTCGGTCACAAAGTCTTGCGCATGGAATTTGAGGAATATAAAAGTTTGGGTTCCATGATGCACTTGCCGGAAGTTTTAGTTGGGTAAGCAAACATTGTGGGTTGCCCACACGGCCAAGACCTGCGGTAAGTTGAACAAATATTTTTGAGTCATATGCATGCACGCTTTGAACAAGTTCGCGCCAGCCAGACATCACGGTGCGGGTGCGGTCAATGCGAGGAAAGTACGAGAGTTTGCCAAGCTCGGTGACAGTTGGGTCAATGCCGTGGCTTATGGGAATTAATCCGGTGGTTATAAGCCCTGTTCCACCTTTTGCGCGCTCGGCAAGATAACTTATCATCATTTGGTTTGGTCGGCCTGTTTCTTCGGCCATGTTGATGTTGCCCATAGGTCCCATAACAATACGGTTTTTTATTGTGATGTTGTTAATTTTTATTGGGCTAAATAATGTGTTGTAGGGGTAAAGTTTTGCGGTCATTTTTGGTGATGCAAAACCATGTTGCCACCAATTGCCATATTGTGACTCGAGGTCATACAATATTTTTTCTTTTTTCATAAAAAATCCTCCAATTTTTATTCAGTTTTAAGTATACAAAATCTTACAAAAAAACACAAATAAAATACCATGTTTTGTCTTAATTTTTGACCTTTTATTTTTATTAAAAATAAATTGTAAATATTTGTTATTTTTGTTTGCTTTTTGTTGCTTTATTTAATAAAATTAAATAATGCTAATTTTGTACCTATGTCGCAGTTTTTTGAAACATTATATACAAAAACCAAATAAAAAGCGACAAAAAGAAGCACAATAAATCTAGCAAAAAATAGGAGTACATTATGAAAAATAAATTTGCGATTTTGGGGCTGATGCTTATTGTCCTTTTGGGCGGAGTATTGGGCTTTGCTGGTTGTGGCGACAAATACCAAAATCTCAAGATAGAATTAACAGGTCAAATTATCTCAACAGACGAGGCAGGGCAGCAGTATATTGAGGTAGAATATGATGAAACGGCAGGCGCCGAAAACATCATATCTTTTAGTGCTGTTTTGTCAGGTTTTACTGATGATATGAAAACAACAATGACATTAGGCTTACCACAAGATAAGGCTCAGTTAGATTTTACACGAATACGCGGTTCGACAACTTTGTTTACTGTTAGGTTGTTGTCATCTGGGGTAATGAATTTTGTTGTGTACTCTGACGAAACAAGCAAGGTTTTTGCAAGTATTGAGGTTAGGGCATTGCTTCGTACTCAGGCAATTGCCGACAAACAGTCAAACCTTACATTAATGCGTCCAAGCAACGATATGGCCGAATATGTACTTGATGATGAGATGTTGATTAATTTTACTCCTTATTATTCAACAGCACGAAAATTAGTGTACAGTGTTGGCAATGTTAATGGCATAAGCATAACAAATACCGATGGCGTCAGCAAAATAAAAGTTGCGGCAGATGCCACCTTGGGTATTGTGCCAATCACAGTTCGTTCTAGTCGTATTGTGGTGGGTAGTGATGATTATGATGGCGATCTTACTGATGAACAAAAGGCAGAACTTTCAACAACAATTTATGCTTTTGTTTATGATTATAGTTGGCAGCTTGGTGCGTACAGCACGACCGGCGAAGAGTTAAACAAAATAAGCTTGTCAAGTATTACTAGTCAATACACAATGAGGGCAGGTTTTTCTAGTTATTCAACCGCACAAACTCAGGAAATGATTTTGTCAACTGTTCCAAATGTTTATCCTGTATATAGCGCTGTGTCAAATGATGAGCAAGTTGTTACTGTTGATGCACAAGATAATGGTGAGTTCTTAATTTATTCGGGGCAAGTAGGAAAGACTACCTTGACTATCACCCTAGACCTTTATTATGTGCCGGGATTAAACGAAAACACAATTATTGGTTATTTGTCACAGTATCGCAAGGTTATGACATATCAAAAGATTGTTAATGTAAGTGTTGTAAATACGCCTACAAAAATTCAATTTACAACTTCAAATGGTATTGTTTCTGACGCCAATGTTACAATGAGCATTTTTGAACAAAACACAACAACAGATGACGAAGGGAATACTGTTTATACATATGGCAGTGATGCATATGTTGATATAAACATTTTGCCACTGCGTGAACTTCCTTATGAATACCGCAAGATTTCGTTAGATGTAAGTGCTACATACAACGGTGAAGATTATACCGAGCGTGCAAAGGCGATATTAAAAGTATATTATTATGCACAAAATGTGTTGCAAGTTGTTGATGTTTCTGATGATCAGGCAGATATAATAACTTGTGGTGAAAATGGCATAAGGCTGTTTGTTGCTTTTGATAAAGAAACAGCAGATTCTTTTGACAAAATTGACATAAAAGTCAGCACCCTTAACATTACAGATGTTTATGATGTTGTTTCTAGCACCATAACATGCAACATAAAAGAAGGGGTAAAAGACATAACCGACATTATGTTGGTGTCAAGCCTAAACAACAGCATAATTCACCGAATTGAAGGCACAACAGCCGAAGATTTTACTAGATATGCTTACATCTCATTAGATGATAAAACAAATGGTGTTGAGTGTGCTGTTAAATACATAACAAACGAATCACAGGGTGGCGGAATAACTGATGGCAACCAAGTATTTAATGTAAGCGTGCCACCTTTTCAAGATGTTGCAACTGTTGCCGTAATTGAAAACAGCAATAGGTTTGTTATTTATCCAAACAATCAAGGAACAGTTCTTGTCACTGTTACCTCCGAAAACAACAAAACATATGAATTTATTGTAAGAGTAATAAAAGGTGTTTCGGCCTTTAGTCTTGACTATGCATTGTTGTCAGGTACGGCTGGTGATGTTGTTTATAGTACTGGCGGAGAAGAAAGTGTACAAGATTATGGACTTAATCAAATTTACTTAAAAACCGAATCAAAAATAGTATTAAAAAATATCATCAATCCTTCTAATGCAGACCTAATTATTGCAAATCAACCATACTCAATAACAGCAATGGGTGATGGTATCACAAGCGGGGGTGTTTATATTGCCTCAACCGAAAACATGGGGCAAAGAGTATTAACTCTTACAACACTTAAGGCGGGAGAGTACAAAATAAAATGCACCGCAAGTGCTTTTGTTGCGGACGAATACGGAATATGGTCAATTCAACCTATCAACCGAGAATTTACTTTGTATGTGTTCAACCCAGTAAATGGTGTAATTTGGAATATTAATGGCGAAGATTATTATGGTACTGATGATCAACTTGTATACGAAATTTATGACAATGATTCCGTTGCGTTTGACAAACAAAACACTTTTGCCGTAAGTGGGCTAAATGATTATGCCGTGGGCTCATACTATCTTAACCCAATGGGCTTTGATGCATTTTCTAAGATGAATTATCCGGGACTTAATCCTTTGCAACTTACTGACCGAAAGTTGTACATCAATTTTTCGGCTAGACCATATTGCAACGACAGGGTTCACCCAAACTATATAAACAGTGAAGACGGCACCACCAACGAGATTGTTCAAAATGGTTCAAACCCAAGTTTGCATTATAGTATTGACTACGCCAGCACCGCACTAGAAGATAAGTTGGCATCAATAATAAATATTGGCACAAATGTAATAGAATATAGTGCAAACAACAGCACGCAAGCATATTCTCCTTACAGCATTTGGATGGGCTTTACATCTGTTCTTAATAATGATGCAAAACAATATGAATATGAGTACAAAATTAGTGTTATTATCAAGCAAGCCAACACATTGACAACAACTTCGATGTTTACTTTGCGTATTATTCAACCAATCAAGACAACCGAGTTGGAAACTCAAGACGAAATAGAACTAGAATATGGCGGACTGAACAATGCGGTCGTTCCTGTTAATTTGACAGTAGGCCCAAACAATGCTTATGACAACAGGTGGGTTTACAGCCTTGATGGTGCACCATTTACTTTTGATATGTTAAGTCAAACAAGTGGTGGCAGTAGGGTAACACAAATATTAGATAACGGAATTGTGCGTTTTGACCCAAACACAATGCAACTTACATTAAGTGATGCTTACACAGGCGGCAGCACAACAACAAGTTTGACATTTTGGGCTGTTGACAGTATTCCGGTATTGCGCAACATGTCGGGTGATCAGTATTATGCACTTTATGTTGATGCAAACAGGTTGTTTGCAACTGCCAGCCCAATTAATGGCACAATGGTTGGGTTATGTGTTTTTGATGATGCAAACAATACCATAAATTATATTTACAATGTGCCTATGTACAAAACAATAACAATTCGCGTTAATGCGGGTGATACGCCAGACAACGCGTTCTTAATTGAAAATGCTGACGATTTTGAAAACTTTGTAAACAATATTCGTTTAGGGAAATCGTACGCAGGGCAATATATTAGAGTTACAAAATCAATTTCTAATATCAACCTTGGCACTCTAGACGCAACAGACAATACTTTTGGTGGTACATTGTTTGCTTACGAGCCTGTCACATTGCATTTTGTTAATGCACCATATAATTTGATTGGAAGAATGGTCAATGCAAGTATTCAAAACATCACTTTTGATTTTGAAAACGCTTTTGATATCAACACGGTGGCCGATTATGCAGGAATAATTGCACAATCAATAGTATACAACAATGTTAATGCATCATCAACCGAAGATGCAATCAGCCTTTCTTACACCTCAATAACTGGCGAAGCAAAAACAATGAATTTGTACAAGTACATAGTAAATAATGTTCATGTCGAGTTGCGAGGTGATGTAAATGTAACCAACATTGCATATTTTGGTGTGCTGGCTGGTTTTGTACAAGGTGGATATATTCAAAACAGCTCAGTTACATTTGCAAACTTTGGCGATACAATAAGAGGTATAAACTCAATAGGTGCCACCGGCATGGGCGGAATGATTGGTCGTACAACAAACAACTCATATATTAACGACCAAAACACAATAATATATCAACCAACAGTGCTTAATCACTGTGTTGTGCGCTTGTACAACAATAATGCTTTGACGGCCGATTTGGGATATGTTGGTGGTATGGTTGGAGTGGGCGACAATATTGAAATAGAAAATAGTTATGTTTTTGCCTACAACAAATCATATGCAACCATAGATGGTCAAAGTGGTGCAATAGTTGGTGGAATTGTTGGTACTATGTCAAATTCAAATGGATTGATATGTACAATTCAAAACAGTTTTGCAAGCGCATACCTCAAAGGTTCAACTTTGGGCGTTTTGTATGGTACAGGGCCAAACAACTTAAATCTTAATTATGTATTTGCCAACATAATTTCTTCACAAAGTGGTTTGACAATTCTTGATAGCAACGCAACTATTGTTCAGGCCTATGCTTATGTTGGTGTGTTTGATGGCTTAAGCAATTTGACTTATACAACAATTCAATCAGCCGACCTTAATTTTGATAACTTAGATGATGATTATTGGACAACATCTTATCCACAATACAATGATGGTCAGCCATTACTTTTGTATAATAATGATTTGTTGTACGAAAACATTTTGCCTGCAATAAATTGTTCTATTAATGCCTTATATGCCATCTCTGCTTACAACCTAGATAGCGAGTTGGTTGAGGGTAGTACAAAA
>JAFTCZ010000040.1 GCA_017454425.1 Clostridia bacterium
AAGGCGTGCAAATCATAAAGGCGCATATCTTTTAATTTTTGCAATACCTTGCCCCAAATTGTGCGAGGGCTTTCTTGATTTTTTGCGTTGTTGTTCAAAAACGCATTAATCAGTTTTTTTTTACCTCGTCATCAACCAAAGATAATGCCGTTGTTTCTAACAAAAGTTGTGGGTTTGTTGCGTATTTTAGTTCGGTTTCTATCTTACTGAATGCCTGAAGGGCTTTGTTAATGCGCAAAGTTTCTGTTTCGTTTGCCAAATCTGTCATTTTTTCTAACAAATCGGCCTTATAATCAACAAGAAGCGAATCTTTTCCGCAAGACTTTATTACCAACAAATCTCGAAAACCTTTTGTGATGTCACTTGCCACCACTGTTAGATTTTTGCCTTGATTTGATATTTTGCCAAACTCATTAAAAAACTGTTGCATGTCTTGTTTGATAATTGCGTTGATAAGTGTATAAATAGTTTGTTTGTCACTTACACCCAAAACATCAATAACCTTGTCATAAGTTATATTGTTATTGCAAAAACTTGCGCACATATCAGCAATAGACAAAGCATCACGCATACTACCTTCACCCGCACGAGCAATAAGCCCCACTGCACTTGGCTCGGCCTTAATGCCACTCTCGTTAAAAATATTTGTTATATTTTGTGCAATTTGCTGTGTGCTAATTAACTTAAAGTCAAATCTCATAACCCTTGACAAAATGGTTGCCGGAAGTTTGTGAACTTCGGTTGTTGCAAGTATAAACACGGCATGTGTTGGTGGCTCTTCTAGAGTCTTTAACAAAGCATTAAAAGCCCCAATAGACAACATATGAACTTCGTCTATTATATAAACCTTATATTTGCCTACACTTGGTGCATATTTAATTTTTTCTCTTAAATCGCGTATCTCGTCAACACCATTGTTGCTGGCGGCGTCAATTTCGAGAATATCAATATTATTTGACTGCGCCAACTTTTGGCAAACCTCACACTCGCCACAAGGAGAGCCGTCCTGCAACGGACTGAGGCAATTTATGGCTTTTGCAAAAACTTTTGCACAACTTGTTTTGCCCGTACCACGACTGCCACAAAAAAGATAAGCATGACTTAGTTGTTGATTGATGATTTGATTTTTAAGTGTTGTGGTAATATGCTCTTGCCCAATTATGCCCGAAAAGGTTGTTGGCCTAAATTTGCGATATAGTGCTAGATGCATTTTGCCCTCCTTTTAATGTAAAAACTGCAATTTATCTCTTATCCTTCCAATAGCATTATCCACGCTTTTTGGATTTTTGTCAAGCGTTAGAGATATCTGTTTGTACGAAAAACCTTTAAGATAAAGCAACAAAACAGAATACTCATAATCTGATAAAACTGATTTTATCTTAATATTTAATTCGTTCATGGATTCTTTGGTAAGAAAATTTTCTTCTGGACTTGGGCTGTCACTAGGAATATAATAGGCGCCTTCTTCGTCTTCATCATCACCCATATTTATGCTGCCATGTGGGTCGATGCTAAGATAATTGCTAAGTGGCGAGTTTTTTGCAGACATGCTGCTGCGCACAGCCTGCAACACTTGACGCTTGACACAAAGATAGGCAAAAGTTCCAAACGCCACATCACTGTTAATTTCGTATGTCAAGAAGGCCTTATACAGTCCTATCATACCCTCTTGCGCCAAATCATCATCATCACCATTTGTTAAAAAATAACCGCGTGTTATACGATTGACCATTGGCCTAAATTTGTTTAACAAGTTTTCTAATGCAATTTTGTCACCCGAACGCGCTTGCATAAGCAACATGCGGTCTTCTTCTTTATCCTGCATTTTTCCTCCTTTGTCGTACGGCCTCAAAAACAGCAACTCCGCAAGCAACACTTGCATTAAGTGAATTGACTTTCCCAAACATAGGCAGTGTTAAAATTCCGTCACAATTCTTTTTGACAAGCTGTGAAATGCCATCGCCTTCACTGCCAACAACAAGACACAAGTCGCCTTGCAAATTTTGTTTATAAATATCATCACCACCAAGTTCTACTGCATACACCCACATACCATTTTGCTTTAATTTTTTGATTGTGTTGTTAAGATTTGATACCCTCGAGATTAAAATATGCCCTAGGGCCCCCGCACTTGTTTTTGCCACTGTTTCGTTTATTGGGCAAGCACGATATTTGGGAATAATCACCCCATGTACCCCTGCACATTCACAAACACGCAAAATACTGCCCAAATTGTGTGGATCTTCTACTCCGTCAAGCATGACAACAAAAGGTTGTTGCCCCTTTGATTGCGCAAGTGCCAAAATATCTTCGATTTCGCAGTATGCATAATCTTCAATTTCTGCAACATAGCCTTGATGATGTTCGGTTTTTGCCAAGTTATTTAGTGTTGCTTTGTCAACAAAATTGACCTTTGTATGTGCTTTGTGAGCTAGTGCCAATATTTCACTTGGTTTTGTTTTTTGCCCTTCGTGTGCATAAATAACAAAAACAGCTTTGTTTGCTTTTAAGCTTTCAAGTATTGCATTTCTGCCATAAATTATCATATGTCTACCCCTTCAAAAACTTTTGTCAATACAACATCTAGTCTTGTTTTATCCAAAATGTACAAATATCCAACAAGCGCCTCAAAACTTGTTGCTCGCTTATAATCGGCCAAACCAAAATTTTTTGATTTTGTTGTGGTTGGGCTGTTGCGTGCTCGGCGAATAATATCTAACTCGGCAGGATTAAGCATTGGCATAATTTTTTCTAAAAACTCACTTTGCGCCTTTGCATTTACAAATTTTGTAACTATTGGGTTTAGCCTATATGGCTTTGCATTGTGATGCTGCAAAACTAGGCTTCGGCAAAACAAAGTAAAATATGCATCTCCTATATAGGCTAATGCATCTGTTGACAATAAATTAATATCATCTTGTAAATTTGTACTCATGCGGTTATTATAGCACAAATTATGTTAATAAATCAACAATTTGAAAAAGATTTGTTTTGAAGTTCAAATTGTATCAAAACTTAATTAAATCAAAATATTCTAGTATTCCGCAACTTATGTTGTAAGATATTTTTTGCAAATATTCGTCTGTGCACAATAATCTCTCTTCTTCCGGATTTGACAAAAACCCACATTCAATCAAAACCCCGGGCACATCTGTGCAATTTAAGATATAAAAATCGCCAAGCATGGCTGTTGTTCGTGCCTTATACAAATTTTGCACAAACAGGGCTTGCATTTTGTCGGCCAAATTATGGCTTACCAAGCTGTTGGGCTTGTAAAACACTTGTGCACCATGTGCAGTAGAATCATTAAAAGA
The DNA here is from genome assembly GCA_017454425.1 of Clostridia bacterium. Next base: position 3,315 of record JAFTCZ010000040.1, read on the forward strand.
ATTGAGATGCACACTAACAACAAGGTCGGCCTCATTTTTTATTATTATTTCTTTGCGTTTTTGCAAATCTTGCAACTTAAAACCATTAACAAAACTTTCGTACAAGCCGTCCATGTTTGTACGTGTTTGCACAACATTAATATCAAGTGCAGAAAGTAGTTTTTCAATTTTTTGTGTTATTTTGAGTGTTATTTCACTCTCAAACACCCCAGTTGTTTTGCCCGTGCATCCAGTGTCAATTCCGCCATGGCCAGCATCAAGAACAACCGTAAAATTGGGTTTTGGCACAGCATAGGCCGTTTGATAAACTATCATTTTGTTGCTGCATAGTAACAAAGTCAAAACAAACACATAGCACAAAAATTTGGCAAGTTTGTTTTTTAGTGTTATAAAAGTCATAACATACTATATTCTTGCATTTTACATTTTATCTCTGCAAAACAAAAAATAGTGCGTGTGCACTATTTTGTTAACTTTGGGTAGATTGCCTGTCAACAGATATTGTGCCCATGCGGGTTGCAATCTGCACATATTCGCCCGTTGATGCTGTTGCACCATTTAGGCTAATGCCAAGTTCTTTATCGCCATTCCATTGGCAATGTTCGGTGTCGGCTGCACTTGTTTTTAATGTGCTTTCGTACCCAATAAGGTTGATTTTTGCTGACTTTTTGGTTTCCCAGCGAAGCCACATAGCAGTGTTTTTGTTAAATGGTGTCAAAATTTTAATTGCCCCTGATTGGTTAAGATAAGAGCTGCCGCCAACAATATTTGCATATTCGGCCCTAATTGATGAATTTCCGCTTTCGCATTTATAAACAACATTTCCGTTTATTTTTGACAAATTGACCGCACCATCATTGGTAACAACGGTTATTGTCACAGGGGTTGTGTCATCTTTGTTGCCAACAACATTTATGCTACCTTTTGTTGTTGTTATGTTTACACTATTGTGCAAGTTTGCAATATTAACAGCAGCATTTTCGCATGTTATTGTATGCACAATATCTTGTGCATTACTGCCCAACTCTTCAATTTGTACACTGCCTTTTTTGTGATTAATGTTAACTGATTTGTCAGCTTTTGCAATTTTTAGCGCACCATCGTTTGCATTATAAACAAGGCTGCCCTTTAAGTGCTCAAAACTAAAATCGGCATAATCGTTATTAATAACGCAATCTTTTGCTATTGTGTCAATCTTAACATTTCCGCCATTTATTTCGTCACCCAAAAAGTCACCATAAATTGTGCCAACTTTTAGAGTGCTGTTAAACATTCCATTTACAACCAAGTTTTGTGGATTATCCTCAGCACCTATGTTTTTGAGATTAATGTTTCCAAAACCTGTTTTTTGTGATAGTGTTGCAGAAACATTAAGGTCAGTAAGTGCAGTAATTTCTCCGCTGTTTTGTGTTACTTTTATTGGTGATGTCACATTAAGACAACCTAGTGTAACACTTCCGTTGTTTGTTTCAACCTCTAGTGATTGCAATTGAACAGAATTTGATGTAAGTTCTCCGTCTTCATATACAGGTTTTTGCCCAACCACAACTTCTCCGCTTGTTGTTTTGATAACAAGATTTTTTTCTTTTAACAAATCTTCGTTAACCATAAGTTTAAGCAGTGAACCATTGTTAAATAACAAGGCTTTTTGAGGTTGTGTTATTTTGATTTCCAAAATTTTTTCTCCGCCCTCGGTTAATTGGGTTGATATCATTTCCATTTTTTTATCTTCTTCCGAGCCAATGGCAAAGCCTTTTATGTTACGCTCGAGTGTTACATTTAGGTGGCTGGCACCATTTGTAATTTTTGTTGTATTAACAATGTCTACATCAACATTAACAACACCAGCATCAACTCTTATGGTATCACTTGTTGAATATGGCTCTTCCGAAACATGATATTGCTTGAGAATTGTTTTTGCGTCATAGTTTACATAGCTTAGACCAAATATGCTTACATTTGGAAACAAAACAAGGCAACCACATGCAACAATAAACATGGCTAGTGCCACCAAAACCACAACCAGTCCATATTTTAGAATGTTTACAAAAGCATTCATAACATACTCCTATGTTTTTTCTTAATTTTACTAAAAAACTTATCAATAATCAACTAATTATCAATAATTGTTGCTTTTATTCTGCGCACACCACTACTGCTGCTTTCTTCTTTTAATATCTTAAACTGCCTCAATTCACCCGTGGTTTTTGCGTGAGGACCACCACAAATTTCTTTGCTGAATTGTCCCATTGTATAAACAGTGATTTGTTCACCATATTTATTATCAAATATACCAATTGCCCCCGAGTTTTTTGCCTCATCTGGGGTCATTGTCTCACAAACAACTGGCACATTGGCAGCAATTGCCTCATTTACTAGTTGTTCGACTTTTGTTAACTCATCTTGGGTTAATTTGTGGTCACAAACAAAGTCAAAACGCAATCTTTCGGGGGTTATGTTGCTGCCGCGTTGTTCTACATAATTGCCAACAACCTTTCTTAATGCCCCAAGCATAAGATGTGTTGCAGTGTGCAATCTTGCAAGCCTTAATGCTTCTTCGCTGTTGTTTGCAACAGCAACTCCGCCCTTAAACATTGCACCCGAATTATCACGGCTGAGTTGTTGATGCTTTTTCATTGCCTCGTCATAGCCTTGTTTATCCACCATAATACCATGTTCTTTTGCTAGGTCTATTGTAAGGTCTATCGGAAAACCAAATGTATCAAACAACCTAAATGCCGCTGCCCCATCAAGAGTGTCTTTTGTATTTGCAATAATACGATTAAACTCTTTTAATCCGCCTTGCAGTGCATCACTAAATTTGTGTATTTCTTTTTGCAATTCGTCTAAAATAAATTGTTTTGTTTGAATAAAGCGTGGAAATTCATCACCATAAAACTCGATAAATTGTTTTGCAACTTCTAATAAAGCATTGCTTTCGATATTTAACTTTCTTGTACAGTTGATTGCACGGCGTATAAGTCTGCGCAAAACATATCCTTGCCCCACATTGCTTGGGGTTGTTGGTTGGCTGTCGCCAAGCAAAAATACACTTGCACGAATGTGGTCACAAATAATGCAAAAATCTCGCCCATCATCTTTTGTGAAGTCAAATTTTTTGTTTGATTGCTTTTCAAGAACACTTATTGCGCCTACGAAACAATCGTTTTGATATGTACTATCAAAACCATTCAAAATACTTACAACTCTCTCAAGTCCCATACCTGTGTCAACATTTTGTTTTGGAAGCTTTTGTGGTTTGTCGCCTTTGTTTTCGACATTAAACTCCATAAACACATTGTTCCAAATTTCTACCCATTTGCCACAATCACAACTTGGGTCACATTTGGGACCACAAGCAGGCTTGCCTGTATCATAATATATCTCGGTATCTGGTCCGCATGGGCCTATTCCACCGCCCATTTCCCACCAGTTTTCTTTCTTTGAAAAATAGTATATTTGTGATTTTTCAAGGCCTTGTTGTTGCCAAAGATTGCTTGCTGTTTCATCACGAGGTGAGGTTTCGTCACCCGCAAACACTGTTACCCCTAGTTTTTCTTTTGGAATGTTTAGATATTGTGGACTTGTAAGAAATTCATAACTCCACTTAATTGCGTCTTCCTTGAAATATGCACCCAAACTCCAGTTACCCAACATAAAAAACATTGTGTGATGACGATTGTCACCTACATCATCAATATCATTTGTGCGCAAACATGGTTGAATATCAAAAAGTTTATTCCCCATTGGATGTGGTTTGCCCATAAGATATGGAATAAGTGGCTGCATGCCCGCAGTTATAAATAGCACAGTATTATCTTTGGGGATAAGAGATGCGCCTTTTATTTCGGCATGACCTTTTTTTGTCCAAAACTCACGCCAAAGACGCATTAATTTTTTGCTTGTTAATTTTTCCATTTGTTTTACCTCTATTTATTAAAACTATCTTTTAATGATACGGTTTGATTAAATTCTAACTTGCCGTCTTTGTTTACCAAATAATAATATCCTTTGCGAATAAATTGAAAACGACTTCCTTGCATACAAGTGCCAAGATATTCTTCGGC
>JAFTCZ010000041.1 GCA_017454425.1 Clostridia bacterium
AGCCCATAAATAAAGGCTTTTCGGGGTATTAGACAAAAATCTAATATCCTTTTATTTTTTAGTTTTCAAACTAAAAAAACTGTGTCAAAACTGTGTCAAAATTTTAGGCAAGTATGGCTGATATATATGATATAATCTTCTAAACCCAAAAAGGAGATGTTTATGGATACAAAAATTAATATTTTGAATTATTTTTTGACGGCGTTAGAAACACAGAATCAGTCAATACATAAGGTTTTGGAAATTAATAATGCACTTTTCATGTTTTTAATTGGAATGTTGGATGCTAATACTAATAAGTAATAAATAATGTAAATAAAAAATTTTTACTTGTGCATAATAGTATGCGGAGGTGAAAATATGAATTATGCTATACCAAATTGGATTGCATTTATTATTCTTGCAATCGGAGGGATAAATTGGGGACTGGTTGGAATTTTTAATTTCAATTTAGTCACTTGGATTTTTGCCGGCTTTAATGCAGGGGCAGTAATTATTTATGTTTTAGTATTAATTTCTACAATTTGGCTAATTATTGCTGCCCTAATGCAAGGCGCAATTTATTTTAGAAGTAGAGTAGAAAGATAATAAAAAAACTTGGATACAATTTGGTCCAAGTTTTTAATTTATATATTAATTATATCATATAATTTAATTTTTGTCAAATTTTTATTGTTTTTGACAATAAATTTTGCATAATTTGTTAATGGTATGCATAAAATATTTTTATGAACAAACAAAAAATTATTGATTATGTTATTGTAATTTTGCCAATCGCTATTGTTGCAGGATTGGGCACATTATTTTCAAATCTTGGTATGAGTTGGTTTGACACATTAGCCAAGCCAACACAATGGGTGCCAGACTGGATTTTCCCTGTTGTGTGGAGTGTTATTTATATTGCCTTTGCTGTCTTTTTAATTGTTTGGCAAAACAAAGAACCAATTGCAAGGTCAACTATTGTTTGGCTTGTAGTTAATGGTGTGTTAAATATTTTGTGGTGCTTGGTTTTCTTTACTTTGCATTTAACTTTGCTTGGAAATGTTGTGATTATCTTAAACTTGATTGCAAGTTTTTGTTTGCTAAACAACATAGCAGAAAAGAAGAAGTCATACCCATTAATTTTATTAATTTATCCATTATGGCTAAGTGTTGCCACAACGCTAAATTTGGCAGTATGGATATTAAATTAAGGTGCATAGTATATAAAAATGAATACTATGCACTTATTTTTGTTATTAATATATTTCTTCGTTTTGTTCTTTGTCAGCGTCAAAATAGTTAAGAAAATCTTTATCAATCGTGTTGGCGTTGCGTATTGCATAGTACCCATATTTATCTCTTATTTTGTCACAAACTTGATTAAATTTTTTTAATTTTTTTGTTTTTTGGTCGTCAAAAAAAGTTATTTGTTGTTTGGTATTTGCGTTTGTGAAATTGGATACTGCAACACGCACACCACGAATAGCAAGATTTGTGTTATTCCAAAATTTATCAAAAAGTTGCATGGCAATTTGGGTTATTTGTGTTGGAGCATTTGTATATTCATTTAGTGTGGTTGAGTGCCCCATAAATGCAAGATTATTGTCCCTTAAAGTTAAGCTAATTGTTTTGCCTTGCACACCTAGTGCGCGCATGCGGTAGGCAATTTTTTCACTAAGTAATTGCACTGCACATAATATTTCATTTCGGTTTTGCAAATCCCTTAAAGGTAAGTCCATTGCCCACACTTTTTTGTTCATAATTGTGTTCTAGTGTCATAACTTCGCTGTCGTCTTCGCCGTTTGCAATTTTTTGCATGCGCGGTCCAATGATGCCAAAATGTTGTTGCAAAAGCTGTGAGTCGGTTTTTGCCAAATCGCCTATCGAAAAAATATTAAGTTTATTTAATTTTTTGTATGTATTTTTTCCAATAAAAATAAGTGAATTTGCTGGCAGATCAAAAATTTTTTCTCTAAAGTTTTCTTTTGATATAACCGTAGTGGCATTTGGCTTTTTTAGGTCGCTTCCTAGTTTTGCAAAATATTTGTTAAAAGATACCCCAACCGAAATGGTTAACCCCGTCTCTTCGTGCACTAGTTTTCGTAAGGTGTTGGCAATTTGTTCGCCGCTGCCAAAAAGGCGGGTAGAGTGTGTTACATCCAGCCAACATTCATCGGGCCCAAAACTTTCAATTTTGTCAGTAAAACGAGAATATATTTCTATAACCTTTTTGCTAAACTCTTGGTATTTGCTAAATTGTGGGGGCAGGCAAATAATATTGGGGCATTTTTGTCGTGCTTGCCATACTGTGTCGCCTGTTTTTACGCCCATTTGCTTTGCAATTTGGTTTTTTGCCAAAACTACGCCGTGGCGTTGCCTTGGGCTGCCTGCCACTGCCACAGGGAATTTTGCAAGCGCAGGGTTAAGCACACACTCGACACTTGCATAAAAATTGTTGATGTCACAATGCAAAATAATTTCCATAACACACCTCCAACAAGCATTATACCACAAAGTTTTCGAAAATAGAACATATTTTCTAAAATTTACAAAATATACCACAAATTTTGTGTTTTTTATCAAATTATGGTTAATATCTTATTTTTATTTGAAAAAGTTTTGTATTATTGGTATAACTATTTTAACAAAAATTGTGAGGTGGGGTATGAATTTTTTTAAGAAATGTTATTGCAGGTTATTTCAAACTGGTTTTAGGTTAATGTTGCCATTTATGCCATACCGTGAACCAAAAATCTTGGACACAAATGATGATGTGGCAAAATTGTTTCAAGATAACAAAATAGAGCGGGTGTTGCTTGTAACAGATGAGGGGATAAGTAAACTTGGTCTTACCAAAGAACTCGAACAAAAATTGCAAAAAAACAATATAAAATGCAATGTTTATGACAAAACCGTGCCAAACCCTACTATAGATAATATTGAGGAGGCGTTAGAACAATATAAAAAAGGTAGTTGCCAAGCAATTATTGCCTTTGGTGGTGGGTCTAGCATGGATTGTGCAAAAATGGTTGGGGCAAGGGTTGCAAACCCTAAAAAGTCTGTCGAACAAATGAAGGGGTTGTTAAAGGTGCATGGCAAAATGCCGCTTTTGGTTGCTGTGCCAACCACGGCCGGAACGGGCAGTGAAACAACCCTTGCGGCAGTAATCACAAATGCCCAAACAAAAGATAAATATGCAATAAATTCATTTCCACTTATTCCCAAATATGCGCTTTTGGATGAAGGCTTAACACTTAAACTTCCACCTCATATAACCAGCACGACTGGGATGGATGCGCTTACACACGCAGTAGAGGCTTATATAGGTAGAAGCACCACTCCAAAAACGCGAAAGTGCGCACTAGAAGCAACTAAATTAATATTTGAAAATCTTGAAATTGTTTATAAAGACGGACAAAACAAAGTTGCAAGAAAAAACATGTTAAAAGCGGCATATCTTGCAGGAGTGGCTTTTACAAAAAGTTATGTTGGTTATGTGCACGCCATTGCGCATTCTTTGGGCGGAGAATATGGTGTTCCGCATGGACTTGCCAATGCCGTTGTGTTGCCATATGTGCTTAAAGCATATGGCAAGAGTGCAAAAAAGAAGTTAAAAAAGATGGCAGTTTATGTAGGGCTGGCGGACAAAGCCACTAATGCCAGTGAGGCGGCCAAAATATTTATAGAAAAAATAGAGCAGATGAATAAAAATATGAATATCCCAAACAAAATACCCGAGGTAAAAGAGGAGGATATCCCTCGTCTATCTAAACATGCGGCAAAAGAGAGCAATCCGTTATATCCCGTACCAAAAGAAATGGACGAGAAAGAATTAGCAGAAATCTACAAACAAATTTCAAAATAATGGCAACAGCGTGCCATTTTTTTTGTTTTTAATAATTGAAAAAACAAAAATGCTGTGTTATAATGAAAAAAATATGTGTGGAGAAAACAATGTTTAGCGCCAAAGAAAAAACAAAAACAAAAAGATTGAAGGGCAGATATTATATTTTGCAATACAAAGGCATAGCCGATTGCTATATACTCGAGCAAAAAATTGTAGAATATATGCTGACAAAGGCGTATGATTTCAAAGAATTATGCGAAAAAGCATTTGTTGAGAAAATTGCCCAGCATGTCGGCAATGACAACAAGTTTTATGAACAATATGAATTAAGCAAAAAAGGCATAAAAAATTATGCAAAGGAGAATATCGAACAAGAGGGCAAAAAATATATTATGGCACTAGACTATGCAAACAGCAATAAAAAAATTTATACCTTGTTGCCCGAAAAACAGCGTATTGCCATTCTATTTAGAAGATATAAAATAAACAAGGTTAGCAAATATGATGGCAAAGAATTAAAGTTTGATAATGTCAAAAATGCCATTCAAACAAACACAAATGAATTGCAAGAAAATCTCGAATTAAAATTAGAAAATAAAATGCTGTAAAACACAGCATTTTTTATATTGTTTTTAATATAATACAAAATCAAACCAAACAAAAAAGAGCCCAAAATTTGTCACGGAAAGGGTGGAAATGTGTGACAAACTTTCACTCTCAATTGTTATACTAACATAAATAGTTTTTATTGTCAAACAAATTTTAGCAAGTTGTTATTTTGTGGCATTTATGCCTTGTTGTGGGGCAAGGGGTGCATCTTCGGGCTCGGCCTTTTTGATGCTTAGGCTTATGCGCTTTTTGGCAACATCAACGCCAATAACACGCACGCGCACTTTGTCACCAACAGTAAGCACTTCGCTTGGGTGTTTGATATATTCGTTGCAAATTTCGGATATGTGCACAAGGCCGTCTTGATGCACGCCAATATCTACAAATGCACCAAAGTCAATAACATTGCGCACAGTGCCATTAAGGTCCATGCCCACTTCCAAATCTTCAAGTGACAACAAATCGCTTCTTAAAACTGGTTTTGGCAAACTGTCACGAATATCTCGTCCAGGCTTTTGAAGCTCAATCACAATGTCATTAAGTGTTGGCACACCAACACCACAAATGTCTGCAACTTTTTCTTCGCCCTCGAGTGTTATCTTTTGAGGAAGGGTAGATAGGTTGTGATTTGTTATGTCTTGCTCGGTTAGGTTAAAGTGGTTTAACAGCTTATTAACTGCATCATAACTTTCGGGGTGAACAGATGTGTTATCTAACACATTTTTTGCATTTGGTATGCGCAAAAAACCTGCACATTGCTCGTATGCTTTTGTCCCAAGTCCAGTTACATCAAGTAATTCGGTGCGTGATTTGAATTCTTTTTTGCTGTCTCTATATTTGACAATTGCGCCAGCGGTTTTTTGGTTTAATCCACTTACACGAGCAAGCAAAGGCACTGATGCCGTGTTTAGGTCGACACCAACTTCGTTAACACTGCTTTCTACCACGCCCTCAAGCACTTCGGATAGACGCTTTTGTGGCATGTCGTGTTGATATTGTCCAACGCCAATAGATTTTGGGTCAATCTTTATAAGTTCTGCCAGTGGGTCTTGCAAACGCCTTGCAATACTAACGGCACTGCGAATAGATACATCATATTGCGGAAACTCGGTAGCTCCCAATTTGCTTGCACTATATACTGATGCGCCTGCTTCGTTTACTATGGCATACTGAACAGGCTTTTTAAGTTTTTTGATAAGTCCTGCAACAAAAATTTCGGCTTCTTTGCTAGCTGTTCCGTTTCCTATGCTTATGGTGTCTACATTATTGCGATAAATCATCTCGCTAAGTATGCGTTCGCTTTCTTCAATTTTAGATTGTGGTGGGGTAGGATAAACAACGCCTGTGTCAAGTACTTTTCCGCTTGCGTCAATAACTGCAATTTTGCAACCTGTGCGATAGGCCGGGTCAACTGCCATAATTATTTTATCTTTTAGTGGTGGTTGCATCAAAAGGGGCTTAAGATTTAGTTCAAACATCTTTATTGCTTGTTCATCTGCGTTTTCGGTCATGGTGTTTCGCAGTTCTCGCTCGAGAGATGGTGCAAGCAATCTGTCATAGCCATCACGAATTGCATTTACAACAAAGTCATGAATTTCGGTTTCACCAAGTTTTTTTGGTTCGACTTTTGCTTTTTTAACTTTATTTTCGGCATCAATCATTTCTTGTTGAATTGCTTCTAGATATGATTTGGCTTCGCCCTTTAAGAATTTCTTAAATAGTGCGGCATAAACATTTTTTGTGGTAAGTGGGTCCAAGTAAAAACTTGCATTAATTGCGTCTTCTTTTTCTCCACGGTTTATGGCAAGAATTCGGTGGCTTGGCATGGTTTTGATATGCTCGGCATAGTCTTTATAAACCTCATAGGTTTTGTTTTCGTCCTTTGCATCATTCCATGTTGTTTTCAGTTTTGCATAATTCCAATAAATTTCACGCAGTTTTTTGCGTGCGTCTGTGTCGTCGGATACAATTTCGGCAATAATGTCGCTTGCGCCTTGCAATGCCGCCTCGGTATCATTTACATTCTTTTCAGCATCTACATAAGGCTTTGCCAGTTCTTCGAGATTTGTGTTTGGAACTTGTTTTAGTATCTGGTCTGCAAGAGGTTGAAGCCCACTTGCAATTGCCACGCTTGCACGAGTTTTGCGTTTGGGCCTAAAAGGCCTGTAAATATCCTCAATTTCGGTAAGAGTAAGTGCATCTTGAATACTTTTTTCAAGTTCGGGGGTAAGATTTCCTTGCTCGGTAAGCAGTTTACTAACTTCGCTTTTTCGAGTATCAAGATTGCGAAGATAATTAAGGTCATCGGCAAACGAACGAATTGTTTGGTCGTCACAAGTGCCGTGCATTTCTTTACGATATCTTGCAATAAAAGGTATTGTGCAACCTTCGTCCAAAAGGGTGGTTAAATTTTGAGCATAAATTTCTTTTATGCCAAATCTTTCTGCTAATATTTTGTAAAATTCCATTGTGTTACTCCGTAGTTAAAAGTGTACAATAAGTTTATCACAAAGCCCAATTTTTGGCAATTATTTGCAAGCAATAACATTTTTGTAAGCAAATTTGTTTTGAAAAATAAAAATGACATGCTATACTTAATTTTACAAGCGAGGTAAAACAAAAGATGAATGACAAAATTATATTAAGAAGTGTCGAGACAATACAAAAATTTGACCGCATAAATGTTTATACTTATCACTTTTTTGTTAACAACAGACCACTAGATTATAACCTAGTTTCTAGACGAAAAATGAGCAAGAAAAATTCCGCCGACAAACACATTGATGCAACAGTAATTTTCCCATACTTTAAGAAGGGCAAAGATGTATTTGTGGTGTTTATTAGGCAATTTAGGTTTCCTATAAATGACTATATTTATGACCTTCCCGCAGGCCGAACCGAGGCAGGGGAAGACCCAATCGAGTGTGCAAAGCGCGAGGTGGCCGAAGAAATTGGGGCTCGCGTTGTGCATATCGAGCCTGCAACATCACCAGCATACACAAGCCCGGGCATGACAAACGAGTGCATTGCCACTTATTTTGCCGAAGTCGAGATGAGTGGTCATCAGTCACTAGAAGATTATGAACTGATTGACTATGAAATTGTAAATATTAAGGATATAAATAAGTTTGTAGATACTCACACAATGGGCATGACAGGCAAAATGCTTTCAAAAATGTTTTATTATCAACAAGTTATCAAAAGCAAGGGAAGACTAAAATAATGCAAAAACCAATTCTAAAAAAAATTAGCACACTTACACAAAACAGATGGGCAAATATGTATGAATACGAATATGAATACAACAAACAACCAGTTTTATATTATGTTGCCTCAAGACGAAAAATGACCACACAAAACGCAAACAAACCCAATGCCGATTCGGTCATAATTTTGCCATATTATAAAGACAAAGAAGGCATAAAAATTGTGTTTATCAGGCAATTTAGATATGCCGTTAATGATTTTATTTATGATGTTCCGGCAGGGACAATAGATGAAGGTGAACAACCTCTTAAATGTGCCATTCGTGAAGTGTCCGAAGAGATTGGTGCCAGCGTGTTAAATATTGAACAATGCACATCACTTTCGTACACAACACCTGGGTGCCTTAACGAAACTTCTATTACTTATTTTGCCGAAGTCAAATTAGATAAAAAGCAAAATTTGCAAACAGACGAAATAATAGATCTTCATATTGTGCCACTTGAAGAAGTACCACAATTTACCGACAAAAACATAATGGGGGTTCAGGGCAAAATGATGGCAAAAATATTTTATTATCAACAAAAATTAAAACAAGCAGAAAAATAAAAAACTTTGTAAATGCAAAGTTTTTTTATTTGACTTAAACAATTAAAATTTGCGTTGCAAGGTTTTTGTTTTGTTGTTTTGCTCGGTCAATGCATTTTCAAAAGTTTTTGCAAAAGCCCAAGCCATATCCTCAATTTTATCATCTTTGTCATATTTTATGTTATTTGCTATTTCAACAGTGATGGGCTGTTTTTTTAATATTTCTATACCATGATATAATGCACACACATCATAACCATAACTTGCAAAATCTTTTGAAATCTTAAAGTTTTTGACATAGTCATTTGTTTCGACTTTATAAACAGCACCAAACAAATTTTTTATATTTAATGGTTTTTCGTTGTTGTCACAATTTGGTACAGCCCAAATAACGGGTGAAAGGATATGTGAACATGGTGTAAGACTGCTGTGGCCGGTATAATCTTTGTATCTTAAATCTTCGCGCGTAACACACATACCAAGTTTTTGATTCCAAACAAGAGCCCACACAGGAACAACCATTAACTTTCCATAACTGCCTTTGAGCACAAACCAGTCAAAATTATCAATAACGCGTTCTTTTATTGTTTTGTTGCCCATATTTATGTCTGCCAAAGCTTTAATAGCTGTTTGTGCTTTTTGCAATGCCGATTCTGCCATTGTGATATATTGTGCCATTTTTTCACCACTTTGTTTTTTTTAATGATACATCATTTGTCAAAAAAGTCAAGATGATTTTTTATTTATCTTTTTGCGTCTTTTCGAATAAAGAAGATTTATCAAGACCAAGTTGTTTTTTAAGCTGTTGTTCACGCCCATAAGGCAATTTTGATGGTTTTTTTGTCTCTTTTGATTTGTTTGTTTCTTTTATTAATTCATCTTGCGGCGTGGCAGTTGGTTTTTCTTGAATTAATTGTTTTTCTTTTTTGTTTTTTGCCCACAATTTATTTTCTTTTTTGCGCTCTTCTTTTTCTTTTTGGTCCTGAAGTGCAATAAGCGCCGCAAGTTGCTTGCGCTGAAAATTTGCTTTACCATCTTCAAGTTGGTGCAACAAATCTTTGTGGCTTAATTGTTCGTTTGCTTCTTTTATTGCTTGTTTTTGTTCTTGTGCATATTGCAATATTTGTGCTTTTTGCATTCTTTTTTCAAGATATTGCATATCTTTTGCATTTTCTTTTAGGTCGCGCTCTATTTGTTTTTGTTGTTCAAAAAATGCTTCATTATCCATTTTGTTTTGCACTTTGCTTTCTTTGTCTAACACATTTTGCAAAACATTTAAGTCAATTTGGTCACGAGATACTTGTGCTTTTTTGCTGTTTTGCAAAATCTCGTTTTGAACACAAGCACGAAATTGTTGTTTGTCAGCAGGAGAGATTGAAATTGTTTTTATTTTACCGTTTTTTACATATTTAATTCGCAGGCGTTCACCCGATAGTGCTGGGGCAGGCGAGTTTGAATAAACATCAATCATCGAAATTATGTCATAACAGGGTATGGCATGGTTTATCATAAAATATCCAAAACTAATATACAAATATCCGTTTTGTACTTTGTATTTTGTGTTTATGTAAATTGGCAGGATAATAAGAATGTCAAGGCCTACAAACACGGCACTAGGAATAAAAGTGCCGACAATGGCCCAAACAAGAAATGTTCCCAAAGTGCAAAACATAAATATCAGTGTCAACAACAGCATACCACTGCTAATTTTTGAACGAAATTTCATATTTCTTCCTTTTATTTTATTTTTGGTGCAATATTAACCCCTGTTACTATGATGTCCGAACCCGTTCCGCACACATTTTTAATAAGAACATCACCAATTTTGTATGAGCGTTTTGTTGGCGCATCGGCAATAGCATTTAATATGTCAAAATAAATCCGCTTTTGCACCGCAACAGTTGTGCGAACACTTATTGTGCCACCCTTAATTGCTTTAACGCTTGTTATTGTGCGCCTTGGGTCGGTTACTTCCTGAATGCCATATTCTTCGCCCCTTGGGCACAGGTTGCCTGTTACCACTATCTTGCCGTTCTTTTTGACAACATGAAGTTGGCAACTGTTTGGACATCTTATGCAAATCATATCCATAATTATTTTACTCCTGTGTTTTGTTCTTCAATCGAAAGTGCAATGTCTTTGTTTATTTTTTGTTTATTTAGTCTTAAACTATAAATTTGGCCATTTGTAATTGTGATAACCGGATTGTGCAAAATGTTTTGTTTTGATGAAACAGCATTTACAAAAATGCGCCTATATTCTTTGTCTGTTCGAAAGGCAATGCGAACAGTGCCTTGTTTGTTATTGTACAAATATTTTGGTACCGTATATCTAATATGTTCGTCGTGTTTTATTTCTATTTTGTTTGTGGCATCTAGTTTGCCTTTTGCATATAATGCAGCAGCACACCCTGCAATTTGACCATCTTCGGATACATTATCTACAAGGTCATTTACTTGCATAATATTGCCCGCCATAAATAATCCGGGCTGAGTGGTTTGCAAATATTCGTCTACGGCATAACTTTTTGTCATAGGGTATTGTTCGAGATTAAAGTTTGACACAAGTTCAATTTCGGGGGTTAGGCCAACTGACAAAAGCAATGTGTCACAAGGCACAAGTTTTTCTTGACTATAATCTACTTTGCCATTAACAACGGGGGCGGTATAAACACCTGTTAGGCGTTTTTTGCCTTTTACCCTTGTAATGGTGGTCGAAAGGTGAAGCGGAATATTAAAATCTTGCAAACATTGTGTATAGTTTCGTGCAAGTCCTCCGCACTTATCCATAAACTCATACACTCCCACAACTTGCGCACCTTCACATACCATGCGTCTTGCCATAATAAGGCCAATATCGCCCGAACCAAGAATGACTGCTTTTTTGCCAATCATTTTGCCCTGCAAATTAACAATGGCTTGCGCACAGCCCGCCGTAAATATGCCTGCTGGGCGAGTGCCTGCAAGGTTTATGGCACTTGCAGGGCGTTCACGACAACCCATTGCCAAAACAACAGATTTTGCTTCAATGTTTACAACTCCTTGTGGGCTGGTTGCTTCAACAAAAAAGTTTACACCACGGCTTATTCTTGTTACATATGTGCTGCACATAATGTCAATTTTTTTGTTGTTAGAAATTTTTTGTATCCATCTGTCAGCATATTCGGGGCCAGATAATTCTTCATTAAAATAATGCAACCCAAAACCGTTGTGAATACACTGATTAAGAATTCCTCCCAAACGGTATTCACGCTCTAGCAAAATCACATGACAGCCTTCGTTTGCTGCACTAAATGCACAAGCCATGCCGGCGGGGCCACCACCAATAACTACGACATCAGTTTTCATTTTGTACTCCTATTTTGTTATTTGCTTCATTATGTTGTTTACTTGTTTTTTTGTATAATATCCAAATTGCTTAAGGTCGCCGGTTACAATCTCACTGCCATATCCGTGCAAGGTAATTTTTTCTTTAGGGATATTGCAATAGTTTGATATAAGATTAATAAGTCTTGGTACACAAAAACTTCCTTGGCAGCGCCCCATTGATGGTCGCACTCGGCGTTTGATGGCATCAATTGATGTTGGACGAAGAGGACTATTTAAGATATCAATAACTTCGCCTTCGCTTACATTTTCGCACTTGCAAATAACTTTGCCATATGATGGGTTTGATTTTATAAGCGCATTTAGTTCTTTTCGCGAAAGGGTAGATAAGTCAGGATATGGTTTGCGCAATTTTGGTGTAATATTTTTTGTTTTTACTCCGTCAGCTATTAACATATCACAAACATAAATTGCAATGGCAGGTGCACTTGTTAGCCCAGGAGAACATATCCCTAGGGTGTAATAATATCTTGGGTGTGTTTTGTCTCGTTCTATAACAAAATCGGTGCCTACTTTATCACGAATTCCTGCAAACAATTTGATTGTTTTCCCAAAATTTGGCCTGTTTATGGTCATGCAAACTTTATCAACAATTTGTGCAATACTTTCGGTCGAAACAGATGTGTCGTCTTTTTCACAAGGAGTGGCGGTAGGGCCCAGCAAAATGTTTCCGTGCACTGTCAAGTTTGCTACAATACCTTTTCCCATGGCTGTTGGCAGCGGAAAAATAGGGCGTTTGACATACCCCTCAAGGCATTTATCAAGAATTATATATTCACCCTTAACATAACTTACATTTTGTGGTATTGGCAAACCAAGCAATTTATTTATATCAACAGCGTTTGCGCCCGCGCAGTTGACAACATATTTTGCATGTACACAATTAAGAGGTGCAAAATTATCTTTGGCATAAATTGTATATTTATCACGCTCTTGTTTAATTTTGTTTACATCAAAATAACAATAAACCGTGCCACCATTTACAATGCCTTCTTCGGCTAGTGCCACGCACACATTATATGGGCTAACAAGCCCACCCGTTGGCGCAAACAAACCAAGGGTAACATCTTTTTGCAGGTTGGGTTCCATAGCGTGCAATTCTTTGTTTTCGACAATACGCAATCCCTTAACACCATTTTGTTTGCCTCGTTTAAGCAAATCATTTAATCTTTCGCGCCCCTCTTCGTTAGATACTGTCAAGGTGCCACATGGCAAATATTTTACGCCAAGGCGTTTGCACATAGCAGGGTAGAGTAAATTTCCTTGCAAATTAAACTTTGCCATAAGCGAACCCGGAGTTGGGTCATATCCAGAATGTACAATTCCGCTGTTTGCTTTTGTGCTTCCGTTGCTAACATCTTCAGACGCTTCCAAAAGTACGCATTTTACGCCTTTTCGGCACAGTTCACTAAAAAGTGCAGTGCCCACAATTCCGCCACCGATAATAGCAACTTCAAAATTATCAACAAGTTGTTTTGTCAAAGCACAATACCCCCATTTTGTAATATAATTTTATTTTATCTATTATGCCTATCAAAGTCAAATATTTGCAATTAAAATTGCAAAATCATTTTGTGTTTTTGTCTTTTAATGTTACAATGTATTCAACAAAACATTATTGGGCAAAAAAATTTGTGGAGGGGGTTTATGCCAAAAAGATATATAGTTGCTATTGATGCAGGAACAACAAGTGTACGCACAGCACTTTATGATACAAGGTCGGGTGTTATGGTGCGTTCGTTTTCTTCTCGTATATCACAAAGTTATCCACACAGCGGTTGGGTCGATCAAGATGGTGCCGAAATTTGGGCGCGTATTCGTGAAAATCTTTCAAAAACGGTTTATGGCTTAAAAGAAAGTGACATATACGGCATGGGTATCACAAACCAGCGTGAGACTGTTGTGATGTGGGATAAGGAAACAGGAGTTCCTATTGC
>JAFTCZ010000042.1 GCA_017454425.1 Clostridia bacterium
CTTAAGTATAAACTTTATCTTGACGAAAGCGAAAAAGATATTGTTTATGCAGTAAAAAAGATTCGCAATTCGGTCGTTCATGGTAGATATATTTATGACCCAACACAAGAAAAGTATGTATTGTATGACCAAGCAAAAAACAAAACATCATACAACGAACTTTCAACCCAACAAAAAGCTTTGGTAGATAAATGTATTAAAAATAATTTAGGCTCCAAAAAAATTAAAAATTTAGAAAGTTTTGCCGTGTTAAGCCTCGAAGACTTATTGAATGTTTTTTATAATTGTTGTGGGTTTAGCAAACCAAAACGCTTAAAACATAACACTTTGGCTAATACAATAACGAATATTATTGAAACCCAAAAACAAACTCAAAACACTCTTGTGTTAAAACAAAAAAACAGTAAATAACCGCTGTTTTTTTTGTTTTTATATACAACAGCAAAATTTAGATTTATCTCCTATAAAAGGTTGTATAACAATTTTTACAATTTTTGTGAGCGTGCAAAAATTTTGTCACTTACAACTTTTTGCAAAGCTTTTGAATATTGCAAAACCTCTTTTTTCTCTAATAATGGTACTTCTCCGTCTTCATCTGCTGTAACAATTGTTTTGATATCAATGTTTTTTATTTCAGGATAATCAACAATTAATTCATCAAGATTTTTGTAATAATCAATTGCAAAATATTCATTCTGTTGATTATACTTTTCGAAAATGTTTTGTTGCATTTGTTCTTGAATAAATTCTTGTATTTCAAAATTATAACACTTTTTATAATATTTATCACTTACAAAATCATATTCACAAGGCTCGTATCCAAGTTTTTTGTTTTGTTTTTCTGATTTATTAAAAATAGCATTTGCCACATCTATTGTAGGAACAAGTGTTACATCATCTCGCCCCTTCAAAACATACCAATGCATTTTTGTTTCATCAAAATACTGATCTTTATATGTATAAGTTAGGTTAAATATTTTTTGGCAATCCGAAACACTTTTAATAGGATTTTCATAAACTTCTTTTTGAAAATTTAACACCTTTTGATAAATTGCATCTGCAATATTTCTTTCTTTGTCTGTTGGCACAATATATAAAGAATTATCTATTGTCCATTTATAACACTGTATATACTCTTTGACATCAAAAACATAAACCTTACCAAAAACTTGACATAATTTTTGCTTGTTTAACATGTTTTTGCTGTAATTTGTAAATTTCTTTAATAACCTAAATTTAGATTCGGTCATGTGCCCCTCCACAACTATTGTTAATTATAACTCTGCCTCCAGTTTTTTGTCAAATAATTTTTTCTTATTTCAAAACTAGCATATCGTCATTTTATTGTGATTTAAGCTGTTGTTTTTGTTGTTTTTTTGATATATTTTTGCTTTAACATTTGTGTAAGAGTCAAACAAATATCTTTTATATTTTCTTGTGATAATTCAGAAAAAATTATTGCAAGTGCACTGTCGTATTGCTCGTGCAAAGATTTTTGCTTGATGTAACTTTGGTCAAGATAAACAATTTGACCATTTATCCTAAAAATATATACAATATCCAAAAAAGGTGACGGGACAAATTTAACCAGCAAATCATCTACTTTCTTTGCATTAATTTTGTTTAAGAATATTTTTACATACCTTTGTGCAAGATTTATAAAAACCTCTACTTCATCACCATTTATTTTTACAAAATCATCAAAACTTTTCATACAAAAATTATAACATATTAATTTGTTTTTGTATAACAAATAGAAAAACATTATTAAATTTTTAATTTTTGCAATTTTTTATAATGGTTTTTTATTGTTTTTTAATCTTTTTGTTAAGTGGTATGCATATAAAAATATTTATATAACTATAGTGCATAATACTTGCCAAATTTTAGGTTTTTTGATATAATATATGATAGTAAAAAAGCAGATAAACAAAGGAGAATGTTATGAAATTTTTGTGTCAAGGTTTGGATATGGCTGATGCTGTGTTAAAAGTTGCAAAGGCGGCAGCAGTGCGTACCACCAACCCTATACTAGAATGTGTTAAGATTGTTGCAGAAAATGATAGTGTGGTTCTTACTTGTACCGACCTCGAGCTTACAATAACAAAAACAATAAGGGCACAAGTAAAAATGGAAGGTAGTGCTGTTATTAACGCAAAATTGTTTGCAGATTTTGTAAGTAAAATCAGCAGCGAGGCGCTCGAGTTTACCCTAAAAGGCAATGTAATGGAAATTAAATATGCCGAAAACACCGTGTCTTTGCAATGTCAAAATGCAGACGAGTTTCCTACCCCACACACACTTGAAGACCCAAATTATGTAGAAGTTCGCAGTGATATGTTTAAGGATTTGGTTACAAAAGCAAGTGTTGCTGTTGCGCAAGATGATTCTCGCCCAATGCTAAGAGGAATTTTGCTCGAGGTTAATGATGGAGAATTAAGAGGGGTTGCGCTTGATGGTGTGCGCATGGCAATAATTCGCAAAAAAATTATTTCTAGCAGCGCCGAGTTTGGGATAATTGTTCCGGCAAGATGTTTGTTAGAAATTATTAGACTATTGCCCGACAGTGACCAAAACATTAAGGTTTGCACTCAAAAAAATCACCTCGAGATTAACCTTGGTGACACAGTACTTCGCACAAGGCTTTTGGGTATGAAATCGGACTATGTGTCATACGAGCAAATCATGCCACAAAACTTTGGAACTGTAATAACAGTTAATCGTCAACATCTTCAAGACACTATCGAGCGCGCAAGTTTGTTATCTCGTACCGAACGCAATTATATTGTAAAATTTAATATCCAAAATAGTCAAATAACAATAAACAGCCAGTCAACTCTTGGAAACATAACCGAGCATTGGGAAATCACTCAAACAGGCAACGACCTTGTTATCGAATTTAACGGACGCCTTTATACCGACGCTTTGCGAGTAATTGCTGATGAGTTTGTTAAGATTAGTTATGTTAATGCAACCAACCCATGTGTTGTTACACCAACCGACGGCAACGACTTTTTGTACCTACTTCTACCTATGCGCCCTATGTAATAATACGCAGTAAAAAAACAGCCTATCACAGGTTGTTTTTTTGTTTATGCATAGTATATAAAAGCACAATACTTTATTATATAAAATTTAAGTACTATGCACTTTTTTGTTATTATATAGTATGTTTTTGTGCATAATACTATACATTTTTGTATATTATATGCAAGATTTATATATAATGCATAGTATATAAAAATAAACAAAAAAGAGTGATTTTCACTCTTTTTTATATTAAATCTTTATCTGTTTGTGCAATATTATCATCACTGTTAATAGTTGGTTCTTCAATAACTTCGGCTTCAATATCTTCAACTTGTGTTTGTTGTTCGTTTGCTAAAGATTGTTCATCATCTACTTCCTCAAGCACACTATCGTCAGCAGGCACTATTGCCACATCAACAATTTTGTTTGTGCTGCGAAGCTTCATCATTCTTACACCTATTGATGTACGACTAATCTTTCGTACACTATCGGCTGTTATTCGTATTGTCATACCTGTGTTTGTGATAAGCAATATATCATCTTCTGGACTGATTTGATGAAGTCCCACCAATTCTCCTGTTTTTTCGTTAAATTCACCAGCCTTAACACCTTGTCCACCACGAGATTGCAAGCGATATTCTGCTATGTCTGTGCGTTTTCCAAATCCATTTTGGGTGATTGTTAACACCTCACTATTTGGAAGTACTATTTCCATAGAAACAAGTGCTGTGTTGTCGGCAATTCTCATAGCCCTTACACCCCTTGCACTTCGGCCCATAACACGGATTTTTGTTTCACTAAAGCGAATACATTTTCCGGCACTGCTTGCAATTAACACATCATCGTTACCACTGCTGTGTTGAACACTAATAAGCTCATCACCATCAACCAAGGTAATAGCGCGCTTTCCACCACGCATAATGTTGCTAAATTCGGTAACAGGTGTTTTCTTTATAAGTCCACGCTTTGTACAGAACACCAAATATCCAAATGGATTGATACTGTTTAGCACACTAGAATCGACATTGTCAGCATCGGTTTCGGTTTCGTTATCAATATCTACATCATCGGTCATATCATCTTCTTCTAGAATATTTGCTTTTACATTTTTGCGCGATAACATAACCTCGTTTGGCACATTGATTACGGCGTTTATTTTTTCACCACCATCAAGCGCAAGCAAATTAACAATTGCACGGCCTTTGCTTATACGGCTTGCTTCGGGCAGTTCATAAGTTTTTAGGCTAAACACTCGGCCACGGTTTGTAAAGAACAATATTGTGTCATGTGTGTTACTAATAAACAACCTCTCGACACTATCATCTTCTTTTGATTTGTGTGTGGTTATTCCTACTCCGCCACGATGTTGTAATCTATATTCGGCCAAAGATAGGCGTTTTGTATAACCTTGTTTGGTCATTGTTACAACCACATCAACCTTGGCAATAAGGTCCATAATATTAATGCTTCCTACGCTTAATGAAATTTCACTCTTGCGTGGCTCATTGTATTTGTCTTTAATCTCAAGTATTTCTTTTTCAATAACAGCAAGAATTTTTTGTGGGCTTGCAATAATACTTTCGAGTTCTGCAATTAAATTGTGCAATTCTTGCAATTCTTGTTTAAGTTTTTCAACCTCAAGCGCAGTAAGCCTTGCAAGACGCATATCTAGTATTGCATTTGCCTGGATTTCGGTAAGTTCGAGCCTTGCGCACAGTTTTGACACAGCATCAGTGCGCTCTTTACTACTTTTAATTATCTTAATTACTTCATCAATATCCGCAAGTGCTTTTACAAGACCTTCTATTATGTGTGCACGCTCTTTTGCGCGCTCGAGGTCATAAACGCTTCGCCTGTAAATAACTTCTTTTTGATGCTCGAGATAATAATAAAGCATTTCTTTTAGGTTTAACACTTTTGGCTCGTTGTTTGCAAGGGCTAAAAAGTTTATTCCATAACTTGTTTGAAGTTGTGTGTGCTTAAACAATAAATTTAACACAACTTGGGCATTTGCATCGCGCTTGATATCAACTACTATGCGCATACCATGACGGTCGGATTCTTCGCGGATATCTGATATACCTTCTATTCGTTTATCTTTTACAAGATTTGCCATTTGCGCAACAAGATTGGCTTTATTTACCTGATATGGTATTTCGGTCACAATTATGCGGGCACGGTCGTCATCATCTTCTATCTCGGCCCTGGCCCTAACAACAATTTTTCCGTGACCAGTCTTATATGCTTCTTTTACACCCTCAAGCCCCATTATTATACCACCTGTTGGATAATCGGGTGCTTTTATATAATTCATAAGTTCATCAATTGTTATATCTGGGTTGTGAATAAGTGCCACAACACCATCAATAACTTCACCAAGGTTGTGTGGTGGAATTGCAGTTGCCATTGCCACAGCAATACCATCTGCACCATTAACCAAAAGATTTGGATAACGGCTTGGCAAAACAACAGGTTGTTGCAAAGTGTCATCAAAGTTAGGGTAAAAATCTACACTGTCTTTATCAAGGTCGCGCAGCATCTCGGCCGCAATTTTTGCCAGCCTTGCTTCGGTATAACGCTGTGCGGCTGGTGGGTCACCATCTACACTACCAAAGTTTCCGTGTCCGTCAACTAGTGGCACGCGCATTGTAAAATCTTGAGCAAGACGCACCAACGCATCATAAACAGCACTATCGCCGTGTGGGTGATATTTACCCAAAACATCACCCACAATACGGGCACATTTGCGGTATGGTTTATCATTAAATAAATTTAATTCACTCATGCTATACAAAATGCGACGATGCACAGGTTTTAATCCATCTCGAACATCTGGTATGGCACGACTTACATTAACTGCCATTGCATAAGCAAAAAATGATTTTTTCATTTCGCCCACAACAGGCACTTTAATAATATGTGTGTTGTCGTTGTACAATATTTCATCAACATTGCGCATACTATAATCCACCGCACTTGTTTTGTTGATATTTAGGTTATTGTCTTGGGTGTTGTTCGAGTTTTGCACATTTTGCTCATCTTGTGGCATTTTGTTTTCAATATCATCATCTTGTCTATCTTTACTCATAAAATTCTCCTTTATTAAACATCCAAGTCTTTAACCATGGTTGCGTTTTCTTCTATATATTTATCAATAAATTCACGGCGCAACACAGGCTCTTCACCCATAAGTGTTGTAAACACTTGATCAGCCTCGAAGGCGTCTTCCATAGTAACTTGCAATAATATTCGGCCCTCTGGGTTCATTGTTGTAGACCACAACTGCTCGGCATTCATTTCACCAAGACCTTTGTACCTTTGAATTTCTACACCTTTGCGGCCTATTTCATCTAAATAAATATTAAGTTCTTTGTCCGAATAACAATATTTATCTATTTTATTTTTTGTCACCTTGTATAAAGGTGGTTGAGCGATATATACATGACCATTTTCTATTAATGGACGCATAAACCTAAAGAAGAATGTTAAAAGCAAAATTCGTATATGACTTCCGTCTACATCAGCATCAGTCATACAAATAATTTTGTTATACCTTAATTTTGTTTCATCATATTCATTGCTTACACCACAACCAAACGCTGTTATCATGTTTTTTATTTCAGCATTTTCCAAAATATGTGGTAGTCGCGCTTTTTCGACATTTAATATTTTTCCACGAAGAGGCAATATTGCTTGAAATTTTCGGTCACGGCCTTGTTTTGCAGTTCCGCCCGCACTATCACCCTCTACTATATAAATTTCGCATTGGCTACTATCTTTGCTAGAACAATCTGCAAGTTTGCCCGGAAGGCTTGCAGATTCAAGCACTCCTTTGCGCCTTGTCATCTCTCGCGCACTTCGTGCAGCATCACGAGCACGCTGTGCAGTAATACATTTTAATATTAATTCTCTTGCTGGTGCAGGATTTTCCTCTAAAAACGCCCCAAAGTCATCTATCATGGCTTTTTCGACATAAATTCGCATTTCACTATTGCCAAGTTTTGTTTTTGTTTGACCTTCAAATTGTGGGTTTGTAAGTTTTACACAAATAATTGCGGTTATTCCTTCTCTTACATCATCACCCGAAAGTTTTTCGTTTTCTTTAAGAATGCGGTTTTTTTGACCATAGTCGTTAATAACTTTTGTAAGCCCATTCTTAAAACCAACAAGATGCGTACCACCTTCTTGTGTGTTTATATCATTTGCATATGCATGAATAACTTCGTTGTATCCATCATTATATTGAAAACATATTTCTACTTCATAGTCATTTCCTATGCGGTCAATATAAATAGGTTGAGAAAACACTGTGTTTCGCCCACGGTTTAGGTTATCGACAAACTCTACAATTCCACCTTCATAATGGAACACATCTTGTTTTTGTTCGTCCTCACGGTCATCATAAAGATTGATTGTTAGCCCACGGTTTAAGAAAGCCAATTCCTTAAAACGAGACTTTGAGATTTCATAATCAAACACTACTGTTTCAAAAATTTCGGCATCTGGCTTAAAGGTTACTTTTGTACCATTACTTATCGTTTCGCCAACAACTGTTAGTGGGCCTGTGGGGGCACCACGCTTATATTCTTGGTGATGTATTTTACCATTTTGATAAACATCAACAGTCAACCATTCAGAAAGTGCATTAACTACACTTAAACCAACACCATGAAGTCCACCACTTATTGTATATCCACCACCACCAAATTTTCCACCTGCATGCAGTTTTGTAAGAACAAGTTCTACCGAACTTATTCCTTCGGGTTGATGGATACCTGTTGGAATACCTCTTCCGTTATCTTCAACAGTGCACGAACCATCTTTATTAAGCCTTACTTCTATATGGTTACAAAATCCTGCCAAAGCCTCATCAATACTATTATCTACAATCTCAGTAATTAAGTGTTGCAAACCTCTCTCGTCGGTAGAACCAATATACATTCCTGGGCGTTTGCGTACAGGCTCGAGCCCCTCTAACACTTGTATTGCATTTGCGTCATAATTAGCCATAAAAACTCCTATAAATTTAAGAAAAATCTATGTACCAAAAGAATGTATTATAAATACATTCTTAATACCCCAAAATTATATCATAAAACAAAAAAAATGGATAGTGTTTTTACCCATTTTTTTGCTGGTTTTTGGGGTGTTTTTGATTATTTTTGATATTTTGTTAAGAGTTTGTTATTTTGGGTGTAATTTGACCATTTTTTACATCAAAAATTTGCCCTGTAAGGCGCATATTCCACTCGGTGCAAGTAACAATTGTTTGAAAGTTTTGACAATACTTAAGAAGTGCGTTTTTTCGTTCGTTATCAAGTTCTCCTAGTACATCATCAAGAAGCATAACAGGAGGCTCACTATATTCGTTTTTTAACACTTCATGCTCGGCTAATTTCATAGACAAAACAGCTGTTCGTTGTTGACCTTGACTTCCACTTTTTTTTAGGTTTATTGTTTTTGTTATTTTATTATTTTCGAGATAATTTAGATGTATATTTAGGTCATCGTTTTGACAACCAAAAGAAGTATATTCTAATATCTTATCTCTTTCAAAATTTTGTTTCATTTTTTGTAAGTAGTATGCAACCATATTATCAAAATTAATACTATGCACATCTTCAAAACATGATGAATATTTTATATCCAAA
>JAFTCZ010000043.1 GCA_017454425.1 Clostridia bacterium
CGGTTTCTTTATTGATTTTGTCCATAACTATAAAGCTCATTTTTCCACCTCCATTAATAATCAGTTGAAATATCCGTGCCAAAATCTTCTTTGAACTTCCTGCACAATGCATCAATGATGTACAAAATTGATGGTACATCACAACATATTCCAGGCAACTTCTTAAATACTTTTTGAATTTCTTGCTCAACTTGGTTTTTATTTACTTTCATTCTTCCACCTCCTGCATTCTTAATTGTTCGTGGCCGTCTGGATACTGTTCCTCTGGTGCGACAACATCGCTGTCGTTGATAAAGAAGTCAAACGGTACAGTTAGTTCGCGTGTGATTGCGATGTATTCGTCAAGTTTAACTGAACATTGTTGGTTGATTATTTTATAGAATCGTTTAGGCGGAATGTTTGCGAGTTGGGCCAGTTTATAGTACTTAACACCAAGATTGTTGCAGTAGTCTTTTAATTTCATAATTTACTCCTTTATTCGTTTTGGGTAATTTTAATCAAAAAAAATAAATAAGTCAAGCAAAATTATTCAAAAAAGATAAAAATTTTGCGTATAAATAAAAAAATTTTACCCAAAATGTGCTAAAATTAACCTATAACAATATTGGGGGTAAAAAATGAACAGAATGAGAGAATTGAGAAAACAAAAAAACATGACCTTGGCGCAGGTGTCAAAAACCTTGAAGATTGGATTAAACACTTTGGCTGTATATGAAAGAGGTGAGCATGAGGCGGGTTATGATGTGTTGTGCAATATGTCAAAACTATATGATGTCTCAATTGATTATTTACTAGGCAATATAGATGACTCGCAAAGTACTTCAAATTCATTAACCATAATACAAGCAAAAGAGTTGTGGTTGTCATCTTTGCGTGATTTTGACCGTACATTGGTAGAATCGGTTTTGCGCTTAGATGAAAAACACAAATATCAAGTGTTTGGCTATATCGAAAGTCTGGTAAGAGCATAGTATATAACAAGATGAAAGGGTGGGTTATATATGAATGCTGAAATAATGTTAAACAACGCCATAGAACAGCAAGAGGTGGCATTGCGTATGTTGTATGCTCTTAGAGGTTTTATGGACGGAGAGAAAGCGAAAAATGCGCCCCAACAGGACGCATTTGTTATTGGTGGAATGCTGGAAGCCACATTAAACAAAGAACAGCAAAGTGGTGTCAAAATGGTGTCAACCTGCAATGAAAAACAGGGGGACATAATAGATATGAAAAATGTAACAAAACGCAAAGATGGCAGGTATGTCATACGCTATCAAGTCAACGGACACAGGGCAGTTGCCTACGCGCGCACACAAGCACAGGCGAGTGCAAAGCGTGCACAGGTGCGCAAAAAAGCAATACAATCAAACAAATTGCGTACACAATATACTTTGGAATCTTGGCTTAATTATTGGATGGAGACATACAAAAAAAACTTTATTAAATATGATGGATATATTGAGATAGGGCATATTTTGAGATTGGTTAAACAAAAATTGGGGCCAATAAAATTAGAAGCCCTAACGACTTCCCAAATTCAAGAGTATTATAATAATATTCCAAGTGGTCGCCGAAAAGAAAAAGTGATATTATATCTAAACGCAAGTTTGAAAAAAGCAGTTGAGACACGAGTGTTAAAATATAACCCTTGCCTAGCTGTTGTAAAAGAAAAGCGTGTTAAAAATGTACGCGCCCCATTTACAATAGATGAACAAAGGTGCATATTATCTGCTATTAAAGGGATGGATATTGAACCATACATATACTTGTACTTACTAACAGGCTTGCGCAAAAATGAATTGCCAAAAGATATATTAGGCGCATTGGATATAGAAAACAGGCAATTCATTGCTATTAACGAAAAACAACGAGGGAAGCGCGTTGAATATAAACGAATTGATTTAAGTCTAGCTTGTATTAATTATATTAAAGACAATGCATCAAAATTTGTTTTGGACACGGAAAAAGTTTATAGAAAGTTTGCAACTTTATTAAAACAACTAAATATAACTGGCACAGTTCACACATTGAGGCACACATTCGCAACCAACTACTATTATTTAGGTGTGCCAGATAAAGTCATTCAGTCATGGATGGGGCACAAAACACTTCAAGTTACACAAGATATTTATATTGGGATAACGGACAAAAATGCCAAAGATGAGCTGATTAAATTATATAATAATTTATTGTATAAATTTTGATACCATTTTTGATACCATTTTTTGTCAAAAAACACAAAAAAAGAGGTTTTCAGCATTTTTTGCTAAAAACCTCTGTAAGCCCCATTTTATAAGGGTTTGTTGGTGCCGAAAGTCGGACTCGAACCGACACGAAATGTTAATTTCGAGGGATTTTAAGTCCCTTGCGTCTGCCAATTCCGCCATTTCGGCATAGATAGTAGTGGAGGCGCCACCCAGATTCGAACTGGGGATGAAGGTTTTGCAGACCTGAGCCTTACCACTTGGCTATGGCGCCATATAAAAAAATGGAGCGGGAAACGAGACTCGAACTCGCGACATTTACCTTGGCAAGGTAACGCTCTACCAACTGAGCTATTCCCGCATAAATGGTGGAAGTTACAGGGCTCGAACCTGTGACCCTCTGCTTGTAGGGCAGATGCTCTACCAACTGAGCTAAACTTCCACACCTATTATGCTCACATCAAGTGAACATCAATATAATAACAAATTTTGTGGTAAATTGCAAGCGTTTTTATAGAAATTTTATAAAAATTTTGCCTCGCTAGTGTTAATTATATTAGAACAAAAGAGTTTTGGTACAAATTTGTTTTACATAAATAATTCAATGTGATAACATAATAATATATTCATTTTTGTAAGTTTTTGTGAAATTGAGGTAGTAAAATATGGTGGTACTTGGCATAGACCCCGGATATGGTTTGGTGGGGTATGGTGTTATTGATAAACAGGGCAATAAAATTTCGGTAATTGACTATGGTGCAATATCCACCCCAAAAGACATGCCCATGTCACAAAGATTGAATGTTATTTATGAAAGTATGTTGATGCTAATTGATAAATACAAGCCCGAAGAGGTGGGAATAGAAAAGTTGTATTGGGGCCGAAATATAACAACAGCAATACCAGTTGCGCAGGCAAGAGGGGTGATTATTCTTGCATTGCAACAGCGAGGTGTTAAGATATACGAATATACGCCACTGCAGGTCAAAAGTGCACTTGTGGGCACTGGTAGGGCCGAAAAATCTCAGGTGCAGTATATGGTTAAAACATTGCTTAATCTTCAAAAAATACCTCGTCCCGATGATGCAGCAGACGCACTTGCCATGGCAATATGTCACACTCAAACAAATCAAAATTTAGTTAAACGATATTAGAGGGGATTATGTTTAGTTTTATTAAAGGAACAATAATAGAAAGAAACGAAAATACAGTAGTTTTAGAAAACAATGGTGTGGGCTTTGAAATAAATGTGTCGGCCTATACAAGCAATGCTTTGGGCAATATTGGACAGTCAGCTTGTGTTTATACATATCTTAATGTGCGCGAAGATGAGATGTCTTTGTTTGGATTTTCAGAAAAAATGGAGCGCGAAGTATTTAAGAAGTTGTTGCTTGTAAATGGTGTTGGCCCAAGACTTGCCCTAACAATATTAAGCGGAATTCATGCGTCCGAACTAACTGTTGCTGTTGCAACAGGGCGCACTGATTTGTTAAAGGGAATAAAAGGTGTGGGCACAAAAATTCGTGAACGCATTATTTTGGAACTAAAAGAAAAAATGGACCCCTTTGCTGTATCTGATGTTAATGTTCAAGCAAATATTTTTGATTCGCCAAAAACAAATAGCATAATACAACAAACTGTTAATGTGTTGACAGATTGGGGAGTGAGTGTTAATGTTGCACAAGATGTGGTTTCCAAGTCTTATGAAGATGGTGATACACTAGAAACATTATTAGCAAAATCATTTAAGTCATTAGGTAGGTAATAAATGGAAGAGAATTTTGAAAGATTTGTTACAAGCACAAAAAGTCAAGTAGATGACGAGATAGAAACATCTCTTCGCCCCAACAATTTAGAAGAGTATGTGGGTCAGGATAAATTTAAGAATAGCTTGTCAATTTATATTAAAGCGGCCAAAAATCGCAAAGATGCCCTAGACCATGTTTTATTGTTTGGGCCTCCGGGGCTTGGCAAAACAACGCTTGCACATATTATTGCAAGTGAATTAGATGTTCAAATAAAAGTTACAAGTGGCCCTGCAATAGAAAAAACAGCAGATTTGGCGGCAATTTTATCTAACCTAGAAAAAAATGATGTCTTGTTTATTGATGAAATTCACAGGCTTTCTCACAACATTGAAGAAGTTTTGTATCCAGCAATGGAAGATTTTGCGCTAGATTTTGTTGTTGGAACCGGCCCTGCGGCAAAAAATGTTCGTCTTCCTTTGCAACATTTTACATTAATTGGTGCTACTACTCGTGCTGGTATGCTAACAGGCCCTTTGCGTGATAGATTTGGAATTCTTGGAAGACTAGAGTTGTACGAACCAAATGATTTGGCCAGAATAATAAAACGCTCGGCCAAAATATTAAAAATTGAAATTGATGATGACGCCCTGTTATTAATTGCAAAATGCAGTCGCGGAACGCCTCGAATTGCCAATAGATTGCTAAAGCGTGTGCGTGATTATGCCCAAGTTTTGGGCACGGGGGTTATTACACGACAAATTGCACAAAAAGCACTTTGTATGATGGAAATTGATGAACTTGGGTTAGATTTTATTGACCACAGGCTGTTAACAACCATAATAGACAAGTTTGGTGGCGGCCCAGTTGGGCTTGACACATTGTCTGCAGCTACTGGCGAAGAGGCAAGCACCATAGAAGATGTTTACGAACCTTATCTTATGCAACTTGGCTTTATTGCGCGCACCAATCGCGGAAGGGTGGCAATGCCACTTGCGTACGAGCATCTTGGTCGTAGCCTAGATGGTGAAAAACGAAAAAATTTGGAAAACTTTGTCAAACAGCAAGATTAAAGCAGTTTTTGGGTTTGTTAAAGTGGCTTATTTTGGTTGCAAAATTAAGCAATTTATATTATAATTAAAAAATACAAAAAGGAGAATATTGATGATTAGTTTATTAGCAGCACCTGGTGACACATCATTTTGGGGTCAATATGGCATTTGGTTTGTGCTTATTGTTTTGTTGATTGGCTTAATGGTGTTCAGCACAATTCGCCGCAGAAAATATGACGGGCAAGTGCAAAACATGATTGACAACTTAAAAGTGGGAGACGCAGTCAAGACTTACAGCGGTTTTTATGGCAAGATTGTTTCTATTCGTCAAACAACTGACGGAAAAGTTGTTCTTATTGAAATGGGTGAGGGCAACCGCAAAGGATATATAGAGGCCGATATTAATGCAATTATGTGTATTGACAAAAAAGAAGATGTTGTATATGATTCAGATGGCAATATCGTAATGCCAAATTCTGAAGAAAAGGCCCCAACAGCGTCAATCACTTCACAAGAAGAGCAAAACGAAGAGCGTGTTAGCACTGCCGACAAACTTCGTGCCAAAAAAGACAAAAAGAAAAGTAAAAAAGAAGAACAAACAATAGAGGCCGTTGAACAAAAAGAGACAACAGAAGAACAACCAAAAGAAGAAGTTGTTGATTTGGACGAGAAAAAAGAATAAAAGATATTATTTGATAATATCTTTTTTATTTTCGTAAACTAATACCAATTATTCCTGCAAGACTGCCCATTATTGCACCAAATACGGTGTCATAAAGTAGGTTAAGATTAAAACTAAATGACCCATCTAAAATTGAAAACACAATAAAGGCAAGGATAGTAAACAAAACACCAATAACAGAGCCCCACAGCCAGCCTTTTGTTTTTATTTTCTTACCAAAAACAAAGCAACCAATTAATATACTTAACCCTTTGATTATTTGGTTTATTGGCTGAATTGCATTATTTGATATGCTTGTATATTTTATTACAAAAGCAAATATTAACACCGACAACAAAGCAAAAGACAAAGCCCAAAACGAGCCTTTTGTTAATTGCAAAATGATGTTTGGGTTGTCTGATTGTATATTTTTATTTGACATTTTTACCTCTTTTTTGTTTTGTCTTAATAATTTTATGAGTTTATCTGCAAGGTTATGCATACAGTTTGTGATTTATCCCTTTAAGGGGTTATTATGTGGGCTTTTATTGGCAATAATTATGCAAAAAATCATACCAAATTAATTGACGAAAACCGATTTGTATTATATAATGATTAGTAACTTTGGAAGGAGCAAATTTAATGAATAAACCAACAGCAATTAAAAGATTTGTTTTGACTATTGTGTTTGTGGCTATTGGCTTTGTATTGACATTTTGTCAATTTAATATTCCATTTACCAACTACACATACAACGGTTTTGTCAATTCTATCAAATTGGGCCTTGACTTAAAGGGTGGTGTGCTGGCTGTGTATGAGGCAAGTGAGCTCGAGTCATCAGAGATTAATTTTGATGATGCCCTTGAGGCAACCCGCACTCGTTTGTATGCGTTAATTACTCAAGACTATACCGAGGCACAAGTTTCTATCCAACAGGGCAACCGTATTCGTGTTGAAGTTCCTGATGTATCTGATCCTGAACAAATTTTTGATAGCATAGGTAAGCCTGCAAAATTAGAGTTTAAGCTTGAAAACAGCGTAGAGGCCGAAGCAATCTTAACAGGTAGCAACATCAACAATGTATATGCAAGTTATAACAACCAAGATGGTGAATGGGGTGTGTCAGTTGTTTTTGACGCAGAAGGTAAACAAATTTTTGCCGAAACAACAAGTGCACATGTTGGCGACAGTTTGTATATTTTTGTCAATAACGAACTTATTAGTTCACCAACCATTAAAGAAGCCATTTCTGGTGGCTCTACATTTATTAGTGGAAGTTATACTCAACAAACAGCTGAACAATTTGCAACACAAATTATGAGTGGTACATTTAGTGTTAATTTAACATTGCTTGAAAACAGCATAATCAGTGCAACACTGGGTGAAAATGCGCTTAAATATAGTTTGATTGCGGGAATTGTTGGATTATTACTTATCTTTATATTTATGATTTGGCGTTATCGCATAATGGGAGTTATTGCATCTAGTTCTTTGTGTGTTTATGTATTGTTAATGCTATTCTTCTTGCAAGCAATTCCTGGCGTACAATTAACACTTGCTGGTATTGCTGGTATTATACTTTCTGTTGGTATGGCAATAGACGGAAACATAATAGTGTTCGAGCGTATTCGCGAAGAATATGCTATGGGTAAGCGCATAGAAGGTTCTATTAAATCTGGTTTTAGGCGTGCAACACCATCAATTCTTGACTCAAACATTACAACAATTATTGCTGCTATTATTTTGTGGATATTTGGAACTGGTTCTATTCAAGGTTTTGCAATTACACTGCTTATTGGCCTTGTATTAAGTGTGTTTAATAGTTTGGTTCTCAGTCGTGGTTTCTTGGCTTTGTATTATCCATTTAATAGCACAAAGCCAAAAATTTATGGGCTGTCAAGGGAGGTGAGTGCAAATGCAAAATAGATTTAAGAACTTTAATGCAAGTCGTTATACAAAATATTTTTTATCATTTAGTTTAACCTTTTTGTTGATAGGCGCAATCCTTTTATGTATTTTTGGTTTTAACCTAGGTATGGACTTTACTGGCGGAAGCACTTATGAAGTTGCAGTTGGTGATATAACTACTGCCGAATATGATACATTAAAACAAAATTTGGGAACTGTTGTTTCAAATGAGGGCGTATCTTACACAATTTCTACAAAAGATGCTGGTGCTGATAAGGTGATGGAAATTAAGTGTCAAACACAAGATGAGGTTGTTCAGCAGACAATTTTTGACAACCTGACCGCTGCCACAACTTATTCTGTTACCTCTACTGGTTTTCAGGGTGCAACAACAACAGGTGAAACACTTACAAGTGCATTTATTGCAATCTTTTTGGCCCTAGTTGCAATGCTTATTTATATTGCCATTCGCTTTGAGTTAATTAGTGGTGTTGCTGCACTTGTGGCACTTATGCATGATGTATTGATGATGTGTGCTTTTGTTGTATTGTGCCGAATTGAAATTAATGCTTCATTTGTTGCTGCAATTATTACTATTCTTGGTTATTCTATCAACAACACAATTATCATATTTGACCGCATCAGAGAGAATAATAAAATGCCAGATTTGCAAAAAGTGATGCCAAAAGATTTGGCAGATTTGTCAGTAAGGCAAACAATGAGGCGTACAATTAATACTGCACTTACAACCATATTTGCTATTGTTTTATTGGCAATTATTGGTGTGCCATCAATGCGTCAATTTGTATTGCCAATATTAATTGGCTTGATTGTTGGTACTTATTCTAGTATCTTCATATCACCACAGTTATGGTCATTCTTGATATCAAGGTCAAAAAAACTTGACAAAAAACGCATGCAAAAGAGAGATGGTGATTCTCGTGTCACTGCAAACACAAATGTAGTAGAGGCCGAGGCTACACCTATTCAATAAAAAAATATGGCCTTCCTACAAAGCGATGGGAAGGTCATTTTGATAAAGGAGGAGAAAATGCAATTTCATCAAACATTTCAGTTTCAAAAAATAGATGAGAAAGCCTTGAATTATGTTTGTCAAAAATATAATTTGCCAAAGCATGTTGCGCAAATTATGCTTATGCGCGGAATTGATAATGATGAAAAAATATATAATTTTCTTCATCCAAACATCAATCAATTGAACAATCCTTTTGAATTTAAGGATATGCAAGAAGTAACAAAACGCATCAAAAAGGCAATTGAAGATAAAGAACGAGTTGTTATTTTTGGTGATTATGATGTAGATGGTATCACATCTACATACATATTAAAAGATTATTTCTTAACACAAGGGTTGCAAGTTAATACCTTTTTGCCAAATCGCTATAGCGATGGTTATGGCCTAACAATACAATCAATAAACAAAGTCATAAATGATTTTGCTCCTCAACTTATCATTACCGTAGATTGTGGAATTAGTTCGAAAAACGAAGTAGAATATCTTCGCTTAAAGGGCGTTGATGTAATAATAACAGACCATCACGAATGCCCAGATGATTTGCCAAATTGTCTTATCTTGGACGCAAAAAAACCGGGAGAAAGTTATCCCTTTGCAGAACTATGCGGAGCAGGTGTTGCTTTTAAGTTGGTAGAAGCACTTGCGGGGCGTGATTTTGCACAAAAATATTTGCCTGTTGCGGCACTTGCAACAGTTTCGGACATAGTTCCGCTTGTAGATGAAAACAGGGCAATTGTTGCCTTGGGGTTGTCAAAAGGGCTTGATGCCTATCCTTTGGGCATAGCCATGCTTGCAAAAGAATTAAAGATAAAGGGTAAACTTACAAGTCAAGATGTAAGTTTTAAGATTGCTCCAAAACTAAACGCTTCGGGCCGTATGGGAGATGCCAATCACAGCTTGCAATTATATATTGAAACAAACAAGACCAAACTTAATCAAATGATAAGGCAGCTTATTGATTACAATACTGACCGTCAGGAACTTTGCAATATTGCTTATGAAGACTGTGTTAGGGCCATAAAAGATGTTAATTTGGCAGACCGAAAAGCAATTATTTTGTCTAGCGAGCGTTGGAATATAGGAATACTTGGTATTGTTGCTGCCCGCATTGTTGAAGAGTACAACAGGCCAACCTTTTTGCTCGCAAAAGAAGGTGATGAGTACAAAGGGTCTTGCCGTAGTGTAGAAAATATGGATGTACACGCTGTATTGTCGCAAATGGATACCAAACTGTTAACAAGTTTTGGTGGTCACACAATGGCTGGTGGAATGACCGTTCCGGCAGATAAAATTGAAGTTTTTAAGAACGAACTAGAGCGCGTGGTCGAGCGTATGTATCCAGCAGACTTTTTTGTACCATCTTATGAATATGACCTAAAAGTTGATATTCACAGTATTGATACGCAATTTATAAAATCTTTTGAGGTTCTAGAGCCCGTAGGATGTCAAAACCCAGCCCCTCGATTTTGTGTTGATTTTGATAAAGTTTTGGTGGCCCCAATGAAAAACAATCCAACACATTTGACAATCCAACTTCCAAATTTAACTTTGCTTGCTTTTAATGGTGCAAAGCAGTTTAATTTAATTAGTCAAAGTTCACAAAAGTCTGCTATTATCGAATTGCAAACTGATGAATTTAGGGGTGTTGTATCAAACAAGGGTATTATAAAACAATTAAAACTTGATAGTATTCCTAATATTGGTATTGATCGTGTAGGCGGAGAATATATCAAACAATTAGCGCTGCCAAGTGGGCAAAAGCCAAAATTTACAAATTATGATAAAAACAATATTAACGACTTGCTTGCTAGTTTTGGTCAATCTAAATATGGTACCTTAATTATTGCAAATACTTTGCAGGGATACAGAGATTTTGTAGAAAACAACAGATTCAAACAAAACTTGGTTTGTTATGACTATTTGTATTTGTCAAATGTAAATGGCTATAATGCTATTTGTATGTGCCCAAGCCTTAACAATGACTTTAGCAATTTTAACAACATTGTTTTGCTTGATGGGGTGTTAGACGAAGCATACCTAATTTATCTTAATCAAAAAAGCAATGCGTGCATATATGTTCCGCAAAATGTTCCTTTTATTTATGCACCATTTCAAAGTATAGATATTTCTCGCAAGGTGTTTGCCGAATATTTTAATATTTTCAAACGCGCAATAAAAGCAGACCTTGTTGCGTTTGATGATTATAATTATTTTAATAAACTAAAGCGTACCGAACACAACATCAATTATGTCGAGTTTGTTGCTTGTCTAGAAACTTTTGTAGAGCTTGGTTTTATAAAAGTAAATGATGAATTAACCAATTATAAATTACAACTTGCGGTATCAACAAGCGCACCACTTGATAGTTCAAGATTTTATAACAAGCTTCAATTAATAATGAAAACATATTAAAGGTGACAAATGGCACGATTAAGATTACCAAAAAATCCTGCTCTTTCAAAGGATTATACTAAAAACCCGTGGACGCCCCAAACTGCCGTATACAATCCACTTGCTTATGCGCAGTCTATATTAAAAAAGGGCGTGCCACTAGATAATTTGCGTGATTATCTTTTTTTAGAGACACATTTGGATAGAAGAAAGGCTGATTTGTTGACAAGAACACTCAAACAACAAGGGCGCATAGTAAAAAATGATAATGAAGTTATGATGACAATAAACATTCCTTTTTGTGCTTGGCGTTGCTTTAATTGCAAGCGAGTGATGTATCAATTGTCAAAAAGTGAAGATATTTATAGTTATTATTATGATAATTTGATGCGCGAGGTAGAACTTGCGCGACAAATTGTTGCAAAAAAATGCTATATTGTCAAAAGTGTTTATTATATGGGCAATCTTTTGGCATTGGATAATGAAAGAATGGAGCGTTTGCTTGCTACATCTGCATTTTCATTTTCCGAAACATGCGTTGAAATTGGCAATCCTGCCTTCGTAACACGCGAAAAACTTGCCATTCTTAAGAAGTATCGCGTAACCAGATTGATATTTAATGCTTTGACATTTAATTTAGTTAGTTTGCGAAAGTTGTGTCGCAGGTTTGAATTTAACGATTTTTACGAAGCATACAAACTGGTGGCAGAGTTTGGGTTTGATGTAAACATTGAATTGGCAGTTGGAATGATGGAAGAAAAAACCCTGCAGGTTAAACGAAATATTCAACTTGCAATAGATTTGGGGGCAACAAATATTGACCTTTATGTTCGAGGGTGCCCATTTAGCCCCGAAGAGCTGCCGCTAATTGACCCAAAAAAAATTGCTGATTTAAGAAAAACCCTAGAAACAGTTTATGATTTTATGATAGATAATGGTTACGAGCCATATTTTGTTTATAACACCGAGATAGAACATGGGTGTTTTGAAAATGTGGGTTATACCATACCAAACAAAAAGTGTTGTTACTTTGAAGACAAAGTGCAAGGCATATCCACAATAATTGGTTGTGGTACAAATGCTACAAGTATTTTGGTCAAAAACTTGCACAATCAGCGCACGCTGATCACCAATCCATATGATATTGGGCAATATATACTAGGAATAGAAGAGTATTTGGATAAAAAGAGAAAGTTTTTTGGATATGACTTTACAAACAAATAATTGTATGCTATAATAAACGCGTACCATTTACAGAGATTTGCGACTGATCCGTGCTTTTCCCTGTTGATGGCAAATATTTATTGGAGGATTAGTGATGATAGCAAAGAAAGAAATTATCGCTCAATACCAACGCAAAGAGGGTGACACAGGTTCTACAGAAGTGCAAATTGCTTTGCTTACTGCAAGAATTAAAGAATTGACCGAGCACTTAAAGGTGCACACTCATGACAATCACACCCGCAAAGGACTTACTCGTTTGGTTAGCAAGCGCCGAGCATTGCTTAACTACTTGCAAAAAACCGACCTCGAGGGGTACAGGGCGTTGAGAACAAAATTGGGTATCTAACTCAACATACAAAAGGACATACTTGATATGTTCTTTTTTGTTTTTGTTTTGGCATATAATACTGTGAGGTATTTATGAATAAATCACATTTTTATATGTTATTATCAAACGGGTTAATAGCAATTATGTTATTATCCTTAAGCGTTTTGACTTTTGTAGACCCAATAAAAAGTGTTGTGATGGAAAATGTTTACAAAGTTTATTACAATGGTGACACAACAAAAGCAAATGTTAGTTTGATGTTTAATGTTTATTGGGGGAATGAATATTTAGATGGCATATTAAAAGTTCTAGACGAAAATGAAATTCATACCACCTTTTTTGTGGGCGGTATTTGGGTAGAAAAATATAGTGAAGAATTTGCAAAAATTGTAAATGCAGGGCACGAAATAGGCAATCATGGATATTTTCACAAATCTCATGATGTTTTGAATTATCAGCAAAATCAAGATGAAATTATGTCGACACACAAATTGGTAAAAAATTTATGTGGAATAAATATGAGTCTATTTGCACCACCAAGCGGGGCATATAATGACACC
>JAFTCZ010000044.1 GCA_017454425.1 Clostridia bacterium
TGACCAAAATTGTTTCAAGATATGATGACAAAATATTTAATGATAAGGGTTTGCAAAGTGAAATTAATGGTCTTGATAAAATTATTAAACTTACAAACAATACTGCTATTCGCGTCAGCTCAAAATTTAATAAACAAGATCAAGAAAAAATCAATGTTGTTATTAACATAATAAGTGATGTCAATCATTATAACGAGCGTATTCAAAAAATGTACAATTATGGTCAAAGGTTCAAATTAAAACAACGCAAACTGACAAACACCCAAGTGCAAACACTTACAACACATTGGGAAGAGATGTCAAAACTTTCAAAACAAATTTGTGAACTTATTCAAAATTTGGTTGACAACAACATGATGGTTGACAACAAATTGTTCAACAAAATATTGCATGCTTCAAAATTATGTGATGAACAAAATACATTGGCACGCCAAAGTGCCTTTGTGCCGCGACAAAAAATTAATGGTGATTATGTTACTTATTTTGATGTGTTGTTTGCATACGAAAACATTAATACAGATTTTGTAAATATCACTATCAAAATTGGCATTTTATCAAATTAGGAGGGAAAAAATATGTTTAATAAAATGACACTAGAAGATTATGTTTGGGAAGGCAAAAAAGTACTTTTGCGCGTTGATTATAATGTGCCTCTTAACTCAAATCTCAAAATAACAAACGATAGACGAATTCGTGAGTCTATTCCTACCATCAAATATCTTGTAGAACACAAAGCAAAAGTTATTATTTGTACACATCTTGGTCGTCCCGAAGGCAAGGTTGTGCCCGAATTTAGCCTCGAGCCTGTTGCCGATCGTTTGCGCGAACTTATTAAAATGCCTGTTATTCTTACAAAAGATGTGGCAGATACCGACACTTTCAAGTTTGTTCGCAATATGAAAGAGGGTGACATCATCATGATGCAAAACCTAAGATTCGAGCCAGGTGAAGAAGCCAACGACCCCGATTTTGTTCGCAGACTTGCATCTGTTGCTGACATTTATTGTGGTGATGCTTTTGGCACAATGCATCGTGAGCATGCAAGTACGGTTGGTGTTGCAAAAGTTATGCCAAGTTGTGTAGGCCTGCTTGTCGAAAAAGAATTGCGCACCTTCGACAAAGTATTAAATAACCCAGACAAGCCTTTTGTTGTTTTGGTTGGTGGTGCCAAGGTAAAAGACAAAATAGAGCTTATTGACAATTTGCTTGATAAGGCAGACACCATTATGGTTGGTGGTGCAATGGCTTATACTTTCTTGCGTGCACAAGGATATACAATGGGTAAGTCTTTGGTCGAAAAAGACAAAATTCCTATGGCAAGATTAATTCTTGAAAAGGCCGAAAAATTGGGCACAAGATTTTTGCTGCCTATTGACCATGTTGCCGCGTCCGAGTTTAGTTTTGCTGCCGAGCCTGTGGTTGTTACTACCGATAGGTTCCCACGCAATCTTATGGGTCTTGATATTGGTCCAAAAACCCTTGCACTTTACAAACGCTTTTTGCAAAGGTCAAAAACAGCTTTTTGGAATGGTCCAATGGGTGTTTTTGAGTTTCAAAAATTTGCAAAAGGTACAAACGAGATTGCAAAAACAATGGCAAAATCTCCTTATATGACAATGGTTGGTGGCGGGGATAGTATTGCCGCAGTCGAAGGACTAGAGTTGCAAGACAAAATCAAATTTATTTCAACCGGGGGCGGTGCAAGCCTTAGGTTGCTTGAAGGCAAAAGTTTGCCAGGAGTAAATGCTATTCAAGACAAGTATGAATAAGAGGTAAAATATGAGATATTTAATTGCAAACTGGAAGATGTCAATAGACAACGCAAAAATAACACAATTTTGCAACAGCCTTAAAAAAAGTAAATTTCCTGCAAGAGTTAAGTATGGCGTAAGTATTCCACATGTTTATATTGCAAAAACAGCACCAGCACTCAAGCGCAGTGGTTGGCTTGTTGGTGCACAAAATGTGGCATATGCCGAAAGTGGGGCATACACAGGCGAAAACAGTGCAAAAATGGTGGCAAGCGTTGGTGCTGACTTTTGTTTGGTTGGTCACAGTGAACGCAGAGCATTGTTTGAAGAAACCAACGAAGTTGTCAACAAAAAACTAAATCGTATCATAAACAATGGCTTAATTCCACTATTGTGTATTGGCGAAACCCTAGAAGAATATGACCAAAACAACACAAAAAAAGTGCTAGGGCGTCAATTAAAAGAAGGATTAAAGGATATCAAAGACATCAAAAAGCTAATTATTGCCTATGAGCCGGTATGGGCAATCGGTACGGGCAAAGTGGCATCAGCAAAAGATATTCGTTCAAACATCACA
The DNA here is from genome assembly GCA_017454425.1 of Clostridia bacterium. Next base: position 2,329 of record JAFTCZ010000044.1, read on the forward strand.
TTCATCAAGCAAACTATTCGCAAAATGTATGGAGAGAGTGCAAAAGTGCCTGTTTTGTATGGTGGAAGTGTAAAATCTAGCAATGCAAAAGAAATTTTTGCAATAGATTGTGTTGATGGGGCACTTGTTGGTGGCGCAAGCCTAGATTGTGGGGAGTTTTTGGCAATAGCCAAGTGTTTGTAATAGGAGGAAAGATGAAAACAAAACAGCCTGTGCTGGGCATTATTTTAGATGGTTTTGGGGTGCGAAAGGGCAAAGATGGCAATCCTTTTTATGAGGCGCAAATGCCATTTTATCAATCATTATTAAAAAAATATCCGCACACAACCATTAATGCAAGCGGTGCATATGTTGGCTTGCCAGATGGCCAAATGGGCAACAGTGAGGTAGGTCACATCAATCTTGGTGCCGGCCGTATTGTTTATCAAGATTTTATGCGCATAAACAATGCCATAAAAGATAAAAGCTTACAACACAACAAAATTCTTGTTGATATGTTAAATCGTGCCGAAAAGAAACAATGTACACTTCATCTTATTGGTCTTGTATCAGATGGTGGAATTCACAGCAGCATCAATCATTTGTTGGCACTTTTGGATATAATAACAAAATATAACATAAAAGATGTAAAAGTTCATTGCATCACCGATGGCCGAGACACGCCTGTTGAAAGTGGCAAAGGTTTTGTTAAAACTATTGAAGAACGCCTAAACAAAGACAAATTAGGCAGTATTGCCACAATTATTGGTCGTTTTTATGCCATGGACCGAGAACAAAGGTGGGCACGCACGCAAGAAGCCTTTGATTTGTTTGTATATGGCAAAGCAAAGTTTAGGGCAAACACCTTTGACCGTGCCTTTGATGTTGCGTATGGCCGCAAAGTAAGTGATGAATATATCCCAAGTTTTGCAATTGGTGGCTATGATGGAATGTCTTCGGGTGACGAAGTTTTGTTCTTTAACTTTAGGCCCGATCGCATGCGACAAATAACGGCGGCTTTTGCAAGTTCTCGTTTTAATAAGTTTGCTAGGGGCAAAATGCCAAAAATAAAATGCACAGCAATGTGTGTTTATGATGACAAACAGGCAAATTTGCCAGCGCTTTTTGGGCAAGAATTTCCGCACAACACTTTGTCAATGGTGGTATCACGAATAGGGTACCGTCAATTAAAAGTTGCCGAAACAACAAAATATGCACATGTCACATATTATTTTAATGGTGGAGTAGAAAAACCATACAAAAATGAAGACCGAACCTTGATAGAAAGTGCATATGTTGATGATTTTGCAACTTTTCCACAAATGCGTGCAAGAGAAATTGCCCAAGAATTGGCATTAAAACTATGTGATCAAAAATATGACCTAATTATTGCCAATTTTAGCAATGCCGACATGGTTGGTCATAGGGGCAATATGCAGGCAAGTATTAAGACGCTTGAAGTTTTGGACGAGTGCCTCAAAATTGTTGTCACGGCAGCACAAAACAATGGTGTTGTGTGTGTTATTACTGCCGATCACGGCAATATCGAAGATATGCGCGTTTCAAATGGCCGTGCCACCACACACACAACAAATCCTGTACCATTTATTATTGCAGACAACAACTATGCATTAAAGAAAGGTGATTTTGGGCTTGATTGTTTTGCACCTACAATTCTTGACATTATGGGCATACCACGCCCCAAAGATATGACAGGGCCTAGTATTGTTGCCTTTGATGATAGTTGACACTATATACTTTTTGGTATATAATGCAAAAGAGGAGTTATTATGAATATTAGTTTGATTGCCAATTTTATTAACACATTTCTAAACACTTGTGTACGCAATATTCCCGAGGGGGTTAGATGGCTTATTGTTTGCCTTGCTGCCGCAGGAATGTTTTGGTTTTTTGCTTTATCAATCAACAAAGCAAAAGATCATGACAAAAAACCAATTAGGGTGTTGTTTTTGATATTGTCATTCTTGTGTTTGGGAGTTTTAATATTATATACATCATTCCGTGGTTAATTAATGATATTTGCATACAAAATATGTAAAATCACTTGAATAATTGTACTTTGTGTGTTACAATACCAAGTATTATTCCCTAAATTTTGGAGGACTTATGTTTTTTAGTTTGTTGGGGCTAGACCCAGGCGTTGCTCAGGTTTTGGGTATTGTGCAGTATGTTATAGTTGCACTTATTGCACTATGTGCACTTGCCATTATATTTTTGGTACTATTTCAAAAAAGTAACAGTGATGGTGGGTTAAACGCAATTAGTGGTGTGCAAGAAACATATTTTGCACACAACAAAGGCAATACACGCGAGGGTACTTTGCGCAGGCTTACGATGATTCTCGCAATTGTTATTGCAGTTTTGGCGATTGTATATTGGATAACATTAAAGATATATAATCCATTTAATTAATTTACAAAAGGGGTGGAATAATCCCTCTTTTTGTTTGTAAAAAGGATAAAGAGTATGCAAGAGATTATAGATTTTATTTCGGCTCACAGCCTAGATTATCAAACAAGGCCTGTTATTGCGCGTGCTGTTAGTGATGGACTTAATATGCCATACACTGATGCGTATGTAAGCATAAATAAGTTGCTCGAAAACGGTGACATGGTGCAAGTGGGCGGAATGGGCAAATTGGCTTTGTCAAAAACTTTGGGTTATAAAAAAGGTAAACTTACGGGAAACGCAAGAGGGTTTGCCTTTTGTCGCATTTTAGATGAAGAAGCGCCCGATGTGTTTGTCCCTCATGTTGGGCTTAAAAACGCACTGCACAAAGATACTGTTCTTATTAGTGTCAAAAAAAAAGGTGAGCAATTTGAGGGCGAAGTTGTCAAAATTTTGGCACGCAACAACCTAAACATTGTTGGCAGGCTTGATTATGTCCGCCCGGGTTTGGCTTTTGTAAAACCAGATGATGTTCATTATTTTAACGACATTATGGTGAAAAACGCAGACAAAATGCGTGCACAAAACGGTGACAAAGTTGTTTGTCGCATCAAGGCATACAACAATGGCGATAAAAATCCTTTTAGTGAAATAACCGAAGTTCTTGGGCATGACGACACGCCAATGCTTGCAATGCTTTCTATTATCCGTGAAAACAATTTGTACGAAGAGTTTCCAAAAGATGTTTTGGCAGAAGCAAAAACTCAGCCAACTTCCGTGCCCGAATCACGCGTTAAGGGCAGAGTAGATTTTCGAGATGACAAAGTTGTCACCATTGATGGCGAAGACGCAAAAGACCTTGATGATGCAGTATGCGTCATCAAAAAACCTGATGGCAGTTACATCTTAAAAGTTCATATTGCTGATGTATCCGATTATGTCAAATATGACAGTTTGCTAGATAAAGAGGCCTACAAGCGTGCAACAAGTGTATATTTCCCAAATCTTGTTTATCCTATGTTGCCTCGTGAATTGTCAAATGGCATATGCTCACTCAATCCAAACGAAAACAGGCTTACATTATCTGTTGTTATGCACATAACAAGTGAAGGTGATGTTGTCGATTATGATATATGCGAAGGTGTTATTCGCACTTGTGAACGCATGACATACACTGATGTGTTTGCAATCCTTCAGGGTGATGAGGCAACCTGCAAAAAATATGATTATCTTGTGCAAGACTTTAAGAACATGGAAGAATTGCACTACATTTTAGAGGCAAAGCGCAAAAAACGCGGAGCACTCGAGTTTGATTTGCCCGAATGTAAGTTCGAGATGGACGCCGAAGGCCATGTTATTGATGTTCATCTTTACGAGCGCAATGTTGCGCATATGATGATCGAGTCATTTATGCTTATTGCAAACGAAGTTGTTGCCGAGGCGATGTGCAAGCGCGAAATTCCTTTTGTATTCCGTGTGCACGAGCAACCAGATGCCGATAAAATGAACGAGTTTTTCAACTTTATTTATGGGTTTAAGCTTAAACTAAACACAACCCCAGATAAAGTAAAGCCAAAAGATTTGCAAAACTTATTAAACAAAATAAAGGGCCAGCCATACGAAAGTATGATAAACCAAGTTATGCTTCGCAGCCTTCAAAAGGCAAGATATGCAAGCAAAAACCTAGGGCACTTTGGTATTGCTGCACAATATTATTGCCACTTTACATCACCAATTAGGCGTTATCCTGACCTAGCAATTCACCGCATAATAAAATCAGTTGTCTTGCGCAAGCCAGACAAAAATTGGTATGAGTTCTTAAAAGATTGGGTAGTAGATGCTAGTTTGCAATCTAGTGACCGCGAAAAACTTGCCGAGTCAGCCGAGCGCGAAGTAGATGACCTTAAAAAGGCCGAATATATGCAAGGGCATTTGCAAGAGGAATTTGAAGGCATAGTCACAGGTGTTACCTCATTTGGTGTATTTGTCGAGTTGCCAAATACGGTAGAGGGGTTGTGCACTATGGAAAACTTGCCCGATGACAACTATTTGTTGTTCGAAAAAGCTTACAAACTTTCGGGCAGCAAGCATAGTTATCACCTAGGTCAAAAAGTGCGAGTAAAGGCAGTTGAAGTTAACTTATTAAAACGCCAAATAACCTTCAAAATGTTGACAGAATAGGGCGTTTGGGCACAATATAAAAAATTTTGTAAAAAGGTATTGAAATATTAATTCAGTTGTGATATAATAAAGGAGTAGCAATGAGAGTTATTACTACTAACAAACGAGCGAACTTTGAATATTTTGTGTTGCAAAAGTTTGTTGCGGGTGTTGTCTTAAAGGGTGGCGAGGTCAAGTCGGTTAGGGCTGGCCATGTGTCAATAAATGATACATATGTGACCATCAAGGGTGGCGAGGCATATATAATCAATAGTTATATAAAACCTTACTCGTTTGACCGAGTACCACAAGAAGAACGCCGAACACGCAAACTTTTGTTAAATCGCAACGAGATAGATTTTTTATCTCAACAGGTTGCTACAAAGGGTTTGACAATTGTTCCATTAAAGATGTATTTTGAGGGGCAACTTGTCAAACTTGAAATAGCATTGTGCCAAGGAAAACTTTTGCACGACAAACGCAAAGTTATCAAAGAGCGTGATGTTAGGCGTAACATACAACGAGAACTTAAGGAAAATTCCTAAAAGTTTTGGGGGTGTTACGGCTTTGACAGTTAATGTACTGTACTAATGGCATATTGCAGGTTCGTCTGCATTAACAACGAAAACTAAATGTAAACGCAAACAAAAATGTTTCGTCATACACAAGCATGAGCCCTGCTTACGCTTATGTATAATTGCTTGATTTAAGCGTTATTAAATCTGCCGCTGATGTGCTGGATAGCACCTAGGACATATCAAACGGCATCAACCCACTAGGCTGCTCACATACGAAATGTCTATGGTCGTATGTTGTACAATATAGACTGTGTGTTGTACACCTGTCATTTGGTTAGCACAATGCAAGATAATAAAATGACTAAATATGTAGAGGTTAGTTCAGTAGTTTTCTGGACATGGGTTCAACTCCCATCATCTCCACCATTTGAGAAAAATTTCAAAAGATATTTTAAGGGGTAAAACATTATGAGTTTTATTGATGCATTATTGGCTGTATTAGTAGTCATCGTATTTTTGGTAGTCACAGCATTGGTTATTGCTTTGATTATTGACTTGTTTTTGGCTATTGTGTCACCAGACACAAAAGGATTGTTCTTCCGTCGTGACGCAACCGCAAAACAGAAAAAACCAACCATGGTAGAAAGCACAGAGGATACCACAACACCACTAGAGGAAGAAGCAACACAAGAGCAAGAGCCTAGCACAAACAACTGGGACGAAAATCTTGCTGAGGCCGAGCAACAACAATTGCTTAATGGTGATGTTCCTCAAATTGAGCAAAACGCAGAAGACAAAGAGCAAGAGATTGAAGAGCGCCGTCAAGAGATGGACGACTTTGATGCTTTGTTTGATGAGGACAAAGAGCAAGATGGCGACATTGATGCTATGATTAACGAAATCAATGAGTACGCTATCAACGAGTTTAACAACCCACAAGAGCCTGCAGAAGCAGAAGGTGAGGCGTTAGAAAGCAAAGCTGCCGAGGCTGAGTCAACCGAGATTGTCGAGCCAGTAGAAGAAGTTAAGGAAGAAGTTGTTGAAGAAGCAAAAGAAGAAGAGACAGTTGTTATTCCTGCATCTATCTATTCTACACTTACACTCGAGCAACTTAATGCAAGACTCGAAAAACTTAAAGAAAGACTAAAATACAACGAAAAAGAACTTAAGGCAAACCGCAAAGAGTACATGCCTCTTGCAAGAGTAAAGAAAACTCTCGAGCGTGACGAGCAAAAACTTCGTCGTCGCGAAGCAATTGTTGCACGCAAAAAGGTTATCCTTTACGGCGTAAACAACTATGTAGACATTGACGAGGAAAAGGCAAAGAAGCTTTCAGAAGACCTAGATTTGTTGGACGGTCTTAGACTATCTGTACAACACTGCGAAGATGTTATGGCAACCAACAAAGATAGATACCCACTTCTTGAAACAACAAACCAAATTCTTGTTCAAGTAAACCGTGACCTCAAGGACGACATTGCAGAAGTTCAAGACGCAATCAACAACTACAAAAACACACACCCTGAGGAATAATCTAAATAAAAAACACAAAGAACACAAATTTTAGTGTTCTTTTTTGTTTTGTAAATAAAAAAAAATGTGCTATTATTTATTCAATAATTAATCGAGGATAGATATGTGGCTGTTTGGTAAAAATAAAAAAACAGAAAAAAAAGACAAATTGTTTGAACTAACCCCTGTCAAAACACACCTTAAATTGGGCTTGGCCTTATCGGGTGGAGGAACTCGAGGTGTGGCATATTTGGGCGTTTTTAAGGCACTAGAAGAAAATGGAATTCATTTTGATTATGTTGCAGGTACAAGTGTTGGCTCTCTTATGGGGGCGGTTTATGCTGGTGGCATGACTATTGAAGAAGCTGTCACTTTTGCAAAAACACTGACCAAAAAAGATGTGTTAACCAATCACATAAAACTTCTTCCTAACAAAACCGAAAAATTTGTAAATTTGATTAATACAATATTTAAGGGCAAAAAATTTGATGAACTAAACATTCCACTTACTGTTGTTGCAACAGACATTATCTCGGGCAAAGAGTTGCGCATCACAAAAGGTGATTTGGGTGGGGCAGTTGCCGGCAGTTGTGCGGTGCCTGTTATGTTTACTCCGGTCGAGTTCGAAGGATATAGGCTTTATGACGGCGGGCTTGTTAACAACATTCCTGCAAATGTTGTGCGTGATATGGGTGCAGATATTGTTGTGGCCTTTGACATAAACCCCGACCGTGGCTATGGCACAGACAGCACAAAATATCTTCAAGAAATAAAAGCCGCACTTCGTATACTTATGAAGTCAAACTCGTTAAATGGCTATGTTTATTCAGATTATGTTGCAAAAATTGATTTAAGCGGTTTTGATCGCACAAAACTCGAGCGTGTTGATGAAATGATTTATGAAGGATATGTTCAAACTCTCGAGCAAATCCCAAACATTTTGCAGGCCATTAATAAATCTGTGCCAGATGAAAACATCAAGAAAACAGCGCGCAGAATTAAAAGCATGGAAAAAGCGCGTCAAAAATATCAAAAGCAACAAAAAAAGCTTATCGAAGAAGGCATTATTTTTGACAGTGCATACAAGCACAGACAATTAAATGATGTTCTTACCAACAAGGAGGAATAATGGCAAAGAACAAATCAAAACAAAAAAGTGTTTTTGTATTTTCAAAAGTACGCTTTATCATATTTGTTATACTTGCAGCAGTCTTGGGTGTAAGTATGTTATTTTCGACACAAATCGAAAACTATTATCAACGCATGGTAGGTAATGTAAATGTTGTTCAGTCCACCGAAATAAGAGACAACAGCAAACTTTCGGTGCATTATGTTAATGTTGGACAGGGCGATTGCATTATGATAAATCTTCCGGACGACAAAAATGTGATAATAGATGCAGGACAAAAAAATGGCAGCAACCCAATTTATAGTGGCCAGACCGAATCAAACGATAAGGCCATCACACAGCATGTTATTGATTATGCAAAAACAAATATTATTCAAGAAGGTCAAAAGTTTGATTATATGGTGCTTACACATGCTCACGAAGACCATGTCAGCATACTAGACAATGTGCTAGATGAGTTTGATGTTGACACAATTGTGCGTTCACCCGAGTTTTATCAAAGTGACAAAGATGCAACACTTACGGCAAAAGAATTGGCTTTTGCAAATGCTAATGGCGTAACATTAAAAGATAACTACAACAAAGTGTCAACCGGCGTTATGCGTGAGTTTCTTAACAAAGCTTATGCCGAAGTTGACAATGGTGCAACAATGCTTGTTACAAGCGACAGCATACAATGGACAGGCGCAGACATTGATGGCAACAACTATGAAATAAAGTTTTACACAATAAATGAGACCGAATATTACAACCCAACTGACAGTGGCTTAAAAAACAATCCAAACAACTATTCACCTTTAATTGTACTTACATACAATGGCACCACTATGGCATTTACTGGTGACGGCGAAAAGAAAAGTGAAGAATTGATTTTGGCAAAATATGGCTCTAGCTTGCCTAATGTAGATATTATGGACCTTGCACATCATGGCAGCAAAACGGGCAATATTCAAACATTTATTCAGGCACTAGACCCCGAATATGCTATTGTATCAGTAGGTGATGCAAGTATATATGGTTTGCCAGATGAGGAAGTATACGAAAGATTAAAAACGCATGATGCCGAAATTGCAAACCGCATTTTTGAAACAATAAAGTATGGGGATATTGTTATTGGGCTTAATTACACCCCTAGTGCCGAGGCCGAAGGCGACACACTAGCAAGTACGGGCAATATGGCAATAGGAATAAGCTCAGGCGAGTACATTCCCGAAACAACAATCAAATGGTGGTACATTGCCCTAGGACTTATTGTTTTGTGCGCAATTTTGCTGTTCTTAAAACCAAGCTCAAGCAAAAAAGTACTTAAAAAGATATCTAAATAACCACTATATATAGTGTCAAGCAAAAATATTGGAATTTTTTCTAATATTTTTTATTTTTTTGTATTTTGCAAATTTATTAATAAAAAGCGAATAGTTTGGTGCGGTTTTATCATAAAAAGACGACAAATGCATGCATAATTATAATTTTTTATGCATTATAATTTATAAGCCAAAACACAACATTTTGTGCATAAAGTACAAAATCAACACTATATATAGTATTTTTGCAAAATTTGTTTGACTAAAAATTTTTCAACCATTATAATGAATGTATCACACGAGGAGGAAAACAAAAAATGATCAACTTAGTTCTAAAAAGAGATGGAACATACCAACCTTACAACAAAAAGAAAATTGCAGATGCAATCTATAAGGCAGCAGTTGCTTGCAATGGTTCTAACTATGAACAGGCAATAAAACTTGCTGATCAGGTAGAGGCAAAACTTGAGGAAAAGTTTGTTAATAAAACACCTACCGTCGAGCAAATTCAGGATATGGTAGAATATATATTAATAGAAAACCAACACTCTCAAACAGCAAAGGCATTTATTTTGTACCGCGAGAAGCGTAAGCGTGCAAGAGAATCAAATGCTCTTATTGGTGCAACTATTGATTTGTTTGGCAGATACATCAACGATACCGACTGGCGTACGCGTGAAAACAGCAACATGAAGCGTTCGGTTGCCGGACTTAACAACTTTGTTCGCGAAGAGTTTACAAAAGGCTATTGGCTAAACGAAGTTTATCCTGTTGACATAAAAGAAGCGCACCTGTCAGGTGACTTGCACCTTCATGACTTAGGTTTCTTTGGTGCATATTGTGTTGGTTGGGATCTCAACCAATTGTTAACTCTTGGTTTTACTGGTGTTGAGGGCAAGGTTAGTTCTGCTCCTGCAAAACACCTAAACAGCTTTTTGGGCCAAGTTATGAACGCAACATTTACATTGCAAGGTGAAACTGCCGGTGCGCAAGCTTGGAGTAGTTTTGACACATATTGTGCCCCATTTATCTATTATGACAACCTAAGCTATGACCAAGTGGTTCAAATTTTGCAAGGTTGGGTTCACAACATGAATGTTGCAACCCGTGTTGGTTTTCAATGCCCATTCAGCAATATCACTCTTGACCTTAAGGTACCAAGACTATTAAAAGATCGCCCTGTTATTCTTGGCGGTGTGCCACAAGACAAAACATATGGTGACTTCCAAAAAGAAATGGATATGTTTAACATGGCATTCTGCGAAGTTATGATGCATGGTGACAGCGATGGTCGTATATTTACATTCCCAATTCCTACAATCAATGTTACAAAAGACACTGATTGGGATTGTCCTGTGATGGATTCTATTATGGAAATGACTTGCAAGTATGGTACCCCTTATTTTGCAAACTATGTTACTAGTGATTTAAGCCCCGAAGATGCAATTTCTATGTGCTGCCGCCTAAGACTTAATGTATCCGAACTTCGCAAACGCGGTGGTGGATTGTTTGGTTCTAGTCCGCTTACTGGTTCTATTGGTGTGGTTACTATCAACCTTCCTCGTATTGGTTATTTATCAAAAACCAAAGAAGAATTTTATGAAAGACTCGAGCACTTGGTAGACTTGGCTAAAAAATCTTTGGAAATCAAACGCAAAATAATAGAAGAGCAAACCGAAAACGGCTTGTACCCATACTGCAAATTCTATTTGCAAACAGTAAAAGACCGCTTTGGCAAGTATTGGGCAAACCACTTTAATACTATCGGTATTATTGGTATGCACGAAGCATTATTAAACTTTATGAATGAGCCAATTACAAGCGAAAAAGGCCAAAAATTTGCTATTGAAGTTATGGATTTTTTGCGTGCAAAAATGATTAAGTTCCAAGAAGAAACAGGCAACCAATACAACCTAGAAGCAACCCCAGGCGAGGGTACGGCACCAAGACTTGCAAAACTTGACAAAGCCCGTTATCCCGAAATTATCACCTCAGGAAGTGGCGACGATGTTTATTATACAAACTCTACACAAATTCCTGTTGAATATTCAGATGACATCTTTGATGTTGTAAGGTTGCAAGACGAATTGCAATCAAGGTATACTGGTGGTACAGTTTTGCACCTATATCTTGGCCAAAAGATTGATGATATTAATTCTTGCAAAAACCTTATTCAAAAAATATTTAACAACAACAAAATGCCATACATCAGCATCACACCTACATTTAGTGTCTGCCCAAAACACGGTTATGTAGCCGGAGAACATTTTGAATGTCCTGTATGTGGTCAACCAAGCGAGGTTTGGACCAGAGTTGTTGGCTTCTTTAGATGCGTTAAAGATTTCAGCAAATCAAAACAAGCCGAATATCACAACCGAACAGTATTCAAACTTCGCCCAGAACAAGTGATGACCCCTGATGAGTTGCAACAATTCCACAAAGAACAACTCGGAGCATAAAAAGTGCAAATACACAATCTCATAAAAACATCAATGATTGATTATCCTGGCAAACTTGCATGCGTTGTGTTTACACAAGGCTGCATGTGGAAGTGTTGGTATTGTCAAAATGCCGAATTGTTGCCAATAAAAGAAGGACAAATAAAAGAAAGTCAAGTTTTTGACTTTCTAAAAACTAGGAAAGGGCAGTTAGATGGTGTTGTGTTGTGTGGTGGAGAGCCAACTTTGCAAAAAGATTTGGCACAGTTTGCATTAAAAATAAAAGAACTTGGTTTTTTGGTAAAACTAGATACAAACGGAACAAACCCAGTTGTATTAAAAGAATTGCTTGAGAAAAAACTTATTGATTATGTTGCAATGGATATCAAAACAGTGTTGTCAAAATATGACGATGTTACTTGCATAAAAACTAATCTTAATGCCATAAAAGAAAGCATTAATATTCTTAAAAACAGCAATATAGATTATGAATTTCGTACTACTGCAATACCAACAATATCACATGATGATTTTATTGAGATTGCAAAAATGTTAAAGGGTGCAAAGCATTATTATATACAAACTTATGTAAGGCCTAGCAAAAACCACCCACAAGCAATTTATGCAGCCCAAGATTTGCAAAAAATTGCAGAAGTATGTAAGCAATATGTTCCAACAAGCATAAGATAAAGAGGAGTTATCCTCTTTATTTTTTATTAAATGCCTTATTTTGTTTGCAAAAATATAAAAAAGATGATATATTAAACTGATTTATAATCTAAAGGTGGATGTATATGAAATCAAACATTGCACTTATATGCCTGTTTAACAATTATTCTCGAAATGTTTCAAAGGTCCTAGGCGATAAGTTGGATATGTTTTATGTTGATGTCGAGGACATGCTTGATTTTGAACTGGGCGACATCGAACACATCAAACAAACCCTTGGCGACAAAGAGGGTGCAAACTATATAAAAAAATGCCAAAACAGAGTTGTTGACAATGTTTGTGATTTTGAAAACACAATAGTTACAATAGACCCAATGGTTTTGTTTGAAAAGAAAAATTTTGCAAAAATCTCACAAAAATGTTTTATTGTATATTTGCAAATTAGTCCAAAATATTTTGCAAGTCGCGCAAAATCAAGCCGTGACAATATCCCAGATGACATTTTGGGCATTGGTTTTGCCGAGCGTGACAAACAATATGTTGATAGCTCGGATATCGTTTTGGATTGCAGTAAATTAAAAGAATCAAGGGCTGCAAAAAAAATAGTTGGCGAAATAGTCAAGCATTTCAAAAATCAGCAATAAATAACAAAAAGATATATTTATATCTTTTTTTGTTTGTTTTTTTGGCAATTTTTTGTATAATAGCATTAAGAGGTGTTTTATGTCTATTCAAGAGCAAGCAATTAACACAATCAAAAAACTTAGTCTTGATATGATACAGCATGCTGGCAGTGGCCATGCAGGGGCAAGTCTTGATTGTGCCCCAATTTTATATTCTATTTATCATGAGGCAAATGTTTGCCCAAGTGATGCAAATTGGTTAAATAGAGATCGTGTTATTTTATCAAATGGCCATGCAAGCGCCAGTCTTTATGCAACTTTGCATCTAATGGGCTATCCAATAACAATAGATGATCTGCGTGATTTTAGGGTGCTTGGGTCAATAACTCCGGGTCACCCCGAAATTAACACACCTGGGGTTGATTGCACAACAGGTGCACTAGGGCAGGGCTTTGCCACTGCTGTTGGGTTGGCTGCTGCTGAAAGAATGTTAAACAGTCGATACAATCGTGCACGATATGACATTATTGACCATTATACATATCTAATATGCGGAGATGGTGATTTGATGGAAGGGGTTAGTTATGAGGCGGGGGCACTGGCTGGGTTGTGGCAACTTAACAAATTAATTGTTTTGTACAACAAAAATGATATAACAATTGATGGAAGCACTTCATTATGCACTGCCGAAAATATCAAAGCTCGTTTTTGTGCCCAAGGTTTTGATGTGCTTGAATGTGATGACAATTATGTCAACATAATTTTATCAATACGCAAGGCAAAGCAAAATAACCGACCAACTCTTATTATTGTGCAAACAAAAATAGCAAAAGGCACAAGTTATGAGGCAAACCCTCTTGCGCATGCGCATCCTTTTAATGAAAAAGAGATAAAGACATTATCAAAAAAATGGGGGCTCGAACCCGAGCCATTTTGTGTCACCCTTGATGTTTACAAACATTTCAAAACTTTGCAAATTCAGGGTGAACAAAAATATCAAACTTGGCAAAAGAATGTGCACAAGTATTCGCAAAAGTATTCAAAAGAGTTTAAGCAAATATTTAATCCAAATTCAAATGCTATTGCAAGGGCGCTGGACATTAATTTTGGCAAAAACAGCATTTCTACCATTCAGGCAAACCACAAAATGATAAACACTTATGCAAAAAAATTGCCCAATTTGGTTGTCGGAAGTGCAGATTTGGCAAAAAGCACTCTTGCTTGTGTTGATGGTGCAAAAGGTGTTTTTGGTGTTAAAAATCCAACTTCACAAAATATTGCTTTTGGCGTTCGTGAACATGCTATGTCATGTATCACAAATGGTATATGTTTGCATGGTGGCATAAGGGCAACTGCATCAACATTTTTGGCTTTTAGTGATTATATGCGCTATGGCATACGCATGAGTGCCATGATGGATTTGCCAGTATTGTACATTTTTACACATGACAGCATTGCTTTGGGGCAAGACGGTCCAACGCATCAACCAATCGAGCAGTTAGAATCACTTCGCATTCTTCCAAACCTAATGCTTTTTCGTCCTGCAGATGCCAATGAAACAAAATTTGCATATATGTGGTATGCACAACATCAAACTCCCACAATAATTTCATTAAGTAAATCACCCCTTCCAATATTAAATGTTAATTACAAAGAGTTTTGCAAGGGTGGGTACATAGTAGCAAAAGAAAAGCAGCGCAACTTTAATGCAATACTTATTGCAACCGGAAGCGAGGTTGATATTGCAATTCGTGCCAAAAAATTGCTTGAGTACAAAGGATATAGTGTGCGTGTTGTTAGTATGCCGTGTCGTGAATTATTTGAAAAACAAGATGATCAATACAAACAAAGTGTTTTGCCAAAAGACTTTGCCACAAAAGTTGTTATCGAGGCTGGTGTTACTCGCAGTTGGGAAAGTATGGTTGGCCGATTTGGTCATGTGGTGGGCGTTAATACTTTTGGCGAAAGTGGTACACCAGAAGAGCTGTATGACTTGTTTGGTGTGAGTGCCATGAACATTTATAATATTGTTGTTGATTTAATAAAAAGAAACAAAACTGCATAGTATTAGCAAAATTATCATTTTTTGTGGTAATTTTGCTATTTTTTTATCAAAAAAGACAGTTTTTAATTATTAAACATGCAAATACTTAAATAAGAGGTATTTATTATATGCGTAAACCAAATTTAACTTTACAACAAATAAAAGAAGAAATAACAAAATTAAAAGGCAAGCCTATTAATATGCATGTTAATAATGGTCGCAAAAAAATTGTGCATTATGAGGGAGTGGTCGAAAATATATACAATAGTGTTTTTGTTGTAAAAATTAACAACGACGCTTTGGTAGACAAAAAGTCATATAGTTTTAGTGAGGTTTTGTGTGGTGATGTACGAATTGCATTAAAACAATAAAGTAAAAGAACATATTTTGGTTTTTTGGTGAATACAATATTCTATCTAATTTTTAGGAGGGATATATGGCTTTTGCTCCGGAATATCAAGAAACTAGCATAAAATTACTAAAGAATATGTCAATGCAGAATGTTAATTTTTCAATAAATATACAAAATAATGGATTTGTTATAAAACAAGTATTGTCAATTAATGCTTTGCCTGCTGTTAATAACATAATTTGCACAAATGGCAATGCAGATGTTAGTGGTACTGTTGCTGTTAGTGCATTAGTTGTTGGTGCAGAAAAAGAGTATCATGTATTTGAACAAGAAGCAACTTTTAATTTGCACTTACAAGATGTTGATATAACAGAAAACGCACAAGTGTTTGCAATGGCAAGCTTGGGTGAAATATCAAATATTGTGCCAACCGAAAACAACATATCGTGCAATATAACAATTAATGTAAATAGCATGATTGTTAGGCCACAAGTTCTTAAAATTTTGCAATCAGTAGGAAAAGGAACACAACAAAAAACAGATGTTTATGAGTTTAATAATATACAAAACACAATATCACAAACTTTTGAACTATCAAACGAATTAAATTTGCCAAATAATATATCACATATTTTGTTGTCCAATGCTAATTGCATAATCGAAGATGTGTCTGCAAGTACAGATATGATAACAATAAACGGAAAAGTTTATGCAGAAGTTTTGTATTTAAGCAATGAAGAGGAACCAAAATTAAAACAACAAGATTATATTTTAGATTTTTCACAAGAGTTCTTGGCTAATGGTACAACACCTGATGATAAAGTTGTTGTTATGTCAAAAGTAACAAAAATGGGATACGAAGTGCAGGGTGAAATGAATAGCTCAAAGGGTATATTGGTTCTCAATCCTACAATCAGTATTAACGCACAAATAACAAGGCCTATTCAATTTGAAAGTATTGCCGATGCTTTTTGTCCAAAACACAAACTAAGTTTACAAACAGCAGATTATCAAAATCAACAGTTGGGTGTTATTAAGTTAAACGAAAAAATTGAGGGAAGTTTATCTTTACCCGAAGATGTGCGAATTAATAAAATATTGTGCATAAGTCATTCTTATTGCACTTGCAATATTGTGCAAAGTGATGCAAAAAGCATACACGGAGTGATTTTTGCAAATATTATTTATCAATTAGATGATGAAAACATGACAATGGGCGCAATTCTTGCGGAAATTCCTTTTACAAAAGACATAGAAACAGATTCAAATGATTTAATAGTTCAAACAACAATCAAAACAATTGAAGCGCGAAGCAAACGAGTAAAAGATATTGATGTGCAAGCAGACATCGAAATAACATTAAACTATGCGCAAAACAGCCCAAAAACATTAATTTGTGATGCAATTTTGGGCGAGAAGTTTGCAGGTGAAGATAAGCCATTAGGAGTATATATAATTAATAATGCAAATGAGGTTTGGGACATAGCAAAAATGCTTAGGGTTAGTCCACAAACCATATTAGAGCAAAATCCAAATTTAACTTTTCCTATTGTTCAACCAACAAATGTGCTTGTATATAGGCAAGTTGTACCAATTGAGGAAGCATAATCAATACTATGCACAGTACTATGCACAATATTTAATAAATAGTCAAGTTTATCTTGGCTTTTTTGTTTATTTTGTGATTTTGTGTGAATAATTTTACAAAAGGAGAAAAATATATGAATATAAAGGTAATAGTTAGTTTGGTGCTATGTTTATCTTTATTGGCGGGATTATTTGCCTTTGCGCAAACCGAAAAAAGGCAAGAAGACTTTGGGACCGAGTTTTTGCGTATACATATACGAGCAAATTCAAACGACACAGCCGACCAAGATGTTAAATACAAAGTAAAAGACCAAGTTGTGCAATACTTAACGCCTTTTTTGTGTAATGCTACAAACAAAGCGGCTGCCATGCAAATTGTAAATTCAAAAATAGGTGATATACAAAAAGTTGCCGATAATGTGCTTGGGGAGAATGGATTCTCTTATAAGTCAAAAGGTGAGGTAAAAAAAGAGACTTTTCCTACGCGCACATATGATGATGTGACTTTGCCCGCAGGCGAGTATGACAGTTTTATTCTCAACCTTGGTGCAGGAAAAGGCAACAATTGGTGGTGTGTGGTTTATCCACCTTTGTGTTTTGTAAATAATGATAATTCTACAAATGTTGTATACAAATCCAAACTAATAGATATTATCAATTCTTTTTGGAGGAGAACAAATGCTAATTAAATATATAAAACGGATATTAACAATACTCTTGATTGTTGTGGCTGGTGTTATGTCTGTTGCGTTTGGTGTTGTTGTGTCTATGCATCAATATAGCAATAATGAAATCTCTTACAATATTGCCGAAGCGGCCCTTACCTCAAGCCAAATAAAAACGGTTCAAACAAAACTAAAAAGATGGGGTTATTATACGGGCGTTGTAGATGGAATTTATGGTCCAAAAACCAAAAGCGCGGTTATTAGTTTTCAAAAGAAAAATGGACTAGTGGCTGACGGAATTATTGGTGCAAAAACAGCGGCAGCATTGGGCATAAGTTTGTCATCAAGCAGCACAAATTCACAAAATAGTGGTGATTTGTACAACCTTGCAAAATGTATTTATGCCGAGGCGCGTGGCGAGCCCTATTCGGGGCAAGTGGCAGTGGGTGCTGTTATCTTAAATAGGGTTAAATCAAGCAAATTTCCAAACACAATTTATGGCGTAATTTATCAGCCATATGCTTTTACTTGCGTTAGTGATGGCCAAATTAAGATGGAACCCAATCAAACAGCCTATAATGCCGCGCGAGACGCCATGAATGGGTGGGACCCAAGTTATGGAGCATTGTATTATTATAATCCCGCAACTGCCACAAGTTCGTGGATTTGGTCACGAAAAATTCTTGTAAAAATTGGCAAGCACAATTTTGCAATATAGGGGTGAAGTATGAAAAAATCATTAATAATAACTTTTGCAATTATTGGCTCAATAATTGGTGGCGTGGTTGGCGGAGTGTTATATTTTAACAAAGTGCAAGAGGCCGATTATTATAAATCGCAGTTAGAATATGTTTATCAACAAAATTTTTATGAACTTGTTGACAATGTAAACAACATAGAATCAAATTTGTCAAAACTCAGCATTGCAACAACCCCCAAAATGCAAAATGATTATTTAACAAAAATTAGTACGCTTGCAAGCAATGCGCAAGACAACATTAGTGTCTTGCCAATTGAACACAATTCGATTAATGACACAATTACATATCTAAACAAACTTGGGGGCTATGCAAGCACCCTGCAAAAATCGTTAGTAAACAACAAATCAATAACTCTTGATCAGCAAGACCAAATAGAAAATTTGCTTGACACCAGCAAAACGGTAAAAATCGAATTAAACAAATTATCTATGATGATTAGCAGTGATAATTATAGTATTGTTGACAACTTAACCGACCCAAACAAGCAAAACAGCCGTTTTAATGACGAATGGGCAAACTTTAACAATGGCAATATAGAATATCCTCAACTTATTTATGATGGGCCTTTTAGCGATAGTGTGGTTAATAAAGAAATAAAAGGATTAAGCCAAAACGAAATCACCAGTGCCCAAGCCCTAATAAAAATGCAAAATTGGTTCAAAAATTATGAAATAGAGTATACCGGAGAGACAAAAGGCGGCGATTTTGATACATATAATTTTGAGTTAAATTATGACCAAAATCAATACTATGCACAAGTAAGTGTAAGAGATGGCGTTTTACTTGCATTAGATAGTGGGCAATCGTCAGGAGCGCAAAACTATTCACAAGAAGAATGTTGCACTTTTGCCTTAAAGTTTGCACAAAGCTTTGGTTTTGAAAATCTTAAGGTTGTATGGGACATGCAAACAGATGGCTTTGTTTATGCAAATCTTGCACCAATGCAAAAAGATGTAATTTTGTATCCAGACGAAATAAAAGTGAAAATATCGGCGGCCAATGGGCAAATAGTTGGTTGGGAAGCAAAAAGTTGGGCATACAATCACATCACAAGACAAAACCTAACCCCAACTATTTCTAGTGCACAAGCAAAAGAAAGTTTATCACCAAATCTTGATGTCCGCACAACAAAACTTGTTGTTGCGCCAAATGAATTTGTGGGGGAAACACTATGCTGGGAGTTTATGTGCATATATGATGCTAGCACATATTATGTATATATTGACGCAAAAACAGGCGAGCAAAGCCAAATTCTTAAGGTTGTAGAAACAACAGATGGCAGTTTGTTGATGTAAAACAAAAAAAATAATAGGTTAAAAACCTATTATTTTTTTATTATTCATTTTATTAAACAACCGTATTTATACATACAATTATTCGCAAAACAATAAGTGCATAGTACTATGCATAGTACTAGGTGGGGTTAAAAGGTTTTGTCTATCTCGCCACCACCCAAACAGTTCTCATTTTTGTCATAAAGTACAATATATTGCCCCGGGGTAGCGCTTGTTTGTCTTGTCAAAAAGTCAATTTTTACATTGTTGTTATCAATTATTGTTACTTTTACCGGCTGGTCGGGTTGACGATATCTAAATTTTGCAAAACATTCAAACTCTTTTGTTTTGGGCATTTGTGGTATAAAGTTAAATCCTTTTGCAATAAGGCCATGTTGGGTAGGCATTTGTTCTTCGCCTTGTGCAACAAAAAGAGTGTTTGTCTTTAAGTCTTTTTGCACAACAAACCATGCCGCACCATTGCTGTCTTTTTGCCCACCAATTCCTAGGCCTTTGCGTTGTCCTATTGTATAATACATAAGCCCGATGTGTTTGCCAATAACTTTGCCATCAAGGGTTTTGATATCGCCAGATTTTGCGGGCAAATAATTTGACAAAAACTTGCGAAAGTTGCGTTCACCAATAAAGCATATGCCCGTGCTGTCTTTTTTTGTTGCAGTATCAAGTCCTGCTTTTTTTGCAATTTCTCGCACTTGGGGTTTTGTAAGCTCGGCAAGTGGGAAGATGGTGTATTTTAATTGGTCTTGTGTTAATTGATTAAGAAAGTAGGTTTGGTCTTTGTTTTTATCAAAGGCTTTTTTAAGGTAAAACAAACCATTTTTTTCTTCTAGTTTTGCATAGTGGCCTGTTGCTATATAGTCGGCACCAAGTTGCAAGGCTTTTTGCAAAAACGGGCCAAATTTAATTTCTCGGTTGCACAACACATCGGGGTTTGGGGTGCGCCCTTGTTCATAACTTTTCAAAAAGTATTCAAAAACTCGCTGATAATATTCCTTCGAAAAATTCACACTAAAATAAGGTATGCCAATTTTGTCACATACCTTGCGCATATCATCATAATCTTGTTGAGCCGAGCATACATCATTTTGGTCGGTTTCTTCCCAGTTTTGCATAAAAAGGCCAATTACATTAAAGCCTTGCTCTTTTAATAGCAGCGCACTAACTGAAGAATCTACACCGCCCGACATGCCCACAACTACGGTTTTTTGTTGCATAATTTTACCTTTTTGTTTCTTTTTGTCCAAGTACCACGGGCACTTTATATCGTTTTGTGGCCAGTGCAATTAGGTCAAATGCCCATTTTATAATGCAAATTGCACCACAAATAGACACAAGACTAATAATGCTGTTAAACACCTGCATAGACATTCCAATCTGCGATGGGTCAAAATTTCCCATCCAATATTGCCCAAGCAAAACACTAGTCATCAACATAAGTGTTGTGCCAATTGTCATCAAAATTGCACTAAAATGCTGTTTTGTATAATATCTGTGGCCACCAAAAAGCCCCAAAAATATGCAAAGCAGCAAAGTTTTTTTATAACTTAGGTCACTAGGGAATATGCTAGAATAAACAATAAGTTCGGGCTGATATTCTTTTTTTGCCTTTGTTACTGCCTTGTTAGATGCTGTTTCTAGTTGTGACATTTGTGTGCCACAATGTATGCAAATATTGGCGTTTTTGGGGAATTTTGCCCCACAGTTTGGACATCTCAATACTTTTTACCTCGTTTTTCTCATTATATTATAAAAAGCATTATTTTTCAAGTGTTTATAATAAATTGATGTTACAAACGAGTTTTGTACTAAAAAATAAAAAGATTGCATTTATGCAATCTTTATTGTTTATGCAAAATATTCGACGCATTTTTGTGCGTATGTGTTTGTGCAAACATCATTAAAGTTCACTGTTGCTTCTTGTGAAAGTTCGCCAGCAAATTTAATAATGTTTATAAGTCTATCAAATCCATCGGCACTCATCACAGGGCTTGATGCAAAAGCACCAATTGCAAGATAGTTTTGCACGCTAGATTTTATTGCATCGTCGCTGCTGCCGTCAAAACTTGGTTTAAGGGCGGCAACAACATCATCAATATCACTATTTACCATAAAGCGATAGCCACGATATATTGCGCGCAAAAATCTTTCACTGCGAACACTGTCCTTTTTTAACCATTCATCACTTGCAATAAATGCTGTGTATGGCACGCTTCCACCAAGTGTGCCAATGCTGGCAACAATTTGCTGATTGTCTTTTGATGTCACATAATTGCTTGCTGTTGGCTCAAACATTGTGCAATAATCGCCAATACCACTGTCATAGACACTTGCAACCATACCAAAATCATAGTCTAGGTTTAGGGTATAGTCAGTGCCATTTTCAAGCCCCGCCAAGTGCAATGCATATTGCAGTGTCATTGCTGGCATGCCGCCACGACGACCACCAATTATCGTTTTTCCTGCAAGGTCTGTAAGTTCAAATTCTTTGGTTGTCTTTTTGCCCACCAAAAAGCTTCCGTCACAGGCGGTTAGTTGACCAAACACCTTTGGTGCTTTGCCGTTACTTTGAAGTGCAGTATATACACTTGTTTCGGGACCCGCAAGGCCAACATCTGCGCTGTTTGATAACAAGGCGGTCATCACATTATTGCTGCCATTGGCGTTTGTAAGCTCTACATTCAGGCCTTCTTCTTCAAAATATCCTTTGTTTAGGGCTATATAAAGTGGGGCATAAAAGATGCTGTGCGTAACTTCGTACAGGCGCACTGTTTCTTTGTTGTCTTTTGTGTTGTCACAGCCTGCCATGCAAAAAACACTGACAAGCGGTATAATTAAAAGTAAATACAAAAATCTAAAATTTTTCAAGTTTTCCTCCTTATAAATTATATTAGTTATAATATTCGACATATCCAAAAATTGTTAATTATTGACGAATTTTGTTTGTAAAATTTGCTTGCTGTGATATAATATAATAGTTTGTACAACAAAAGGGAGAAAATCGTGGACGCAAAATTATTTAAGGGATTTTGGAATGTTCCTAATGTATTGTCATTATTTAGATTGATATTAGTGCCAATATTGATAATTGCTTATTTTGGCGCACCCGGAACAAATCACATTTTTGCCCTTATTGTTTTTTTGGTGGCAAGCATAACAGACTTGCTTGACGGCATTATTGCGCGTGCCACCAATCAAATTACGCCAATTGGCACAATTTTGGATCCGTTTGCTGACAAGTTGTTAAAGATTTCGACCTTGTTGTGCTTTTGCATAGATGGTGCACTGCCTATGTGGCTTGGAATATTGTTGGTGACCATAGATCTTTCTATGATTACTGCGGGGTTGTTTTTGTTGAAAAAACGCATTACCATACCAAGCAATTTTATTGGAAAGACCGGAACAGTTGTTATGTCGGTTGGCCTTGTGTTGTGCTTTTTGTCTCAAACTTTTGGGCAATGGGGATTTTATACCATTTGTGCAGGATTGATAATAATTGTTATTAGTGTTATTGTTTATACCGTCACAAACGCAAAGAGCGTATTTGGTAAATTTAGACGCCACAAACAAGTTGAAAACGCAGAAAACATTGATGCACAAAGTGCTGATATTGCAGAATAGATAAGTATTATTAATTGCAAAATCTTATAAAATCAGTATTGACAAACAGCAAAAAGTTTGATATAATCTTGCGTAGTATTAAGAGGGGATAACATTATGTTGGCATCATTTTTTAATGAATTGATAAATTATTTGAAAGAACCTAGCATCATCATAGGCCTTATTTTGGTTCTTATTGGTTTGGTATGCGTATTGCTATCTGCCAGAATCGTTCGCACTGTTAGAAAGGTCGAGCAAGTTGAAAACAATGACAAAATGTTGTTGGCTATTCGTATTGTTGGCCTTGTGTTTATGATTGTTGGCCTAGTAGTTAATGCTACGGTAGTGATTTTCGGTTAGACAAAAAAACATTAAATTAGGCAGTTTTCGTCCTAACTTAATGTTTTTTTATTATCAAAAAGGTAAATGTACTGTGTTAAGATTACAGTACATTATTTTTTTGTGAGGGTATGATGGAGATAATAATAGAATATGTACTATTAGACAATCTCTTAATTGACGGAATTTTGCTGTTTTGTACAAACAAGATACTCAAAATTCCCATAAACTTGTGGGGGCTTGTTGGTGCATCAATGTTTGGGGCGTTGTTTGCGCTGTTTAGTCCACTTCTAAATTTTGATGGGGCAGTGTTAATAATAATTAAACTGTTGATTGCCACCATAATGGTTTTAATTTGCAATCTAACGCTGTACAAAATAGTTTTGCGAATAGTTTGTTTTGTGTTGTTGACCTTTTTGTTTGGGGGAATGTTAATTGCAATATGTTATTTTGCCGGAGTAAATGTCATAAACGGCGCAACCCTGATGTATTTTAGCACTATTCCAATTGGCAGTGTGTTGGGGTGTGGAGTTATTTTTGTTGTTTTGTTAATAAGACTAATAAAAACCTTGGTTGGTCACTTAAGGTTTTCGCAATACCTAACAAACATTAGTCTTACCATCAATCAAAAAACAATACAATTGCCGGCATTTTTTGATTCGGGCAACAATTTGTGTACAAAAGATAATCGACCAATTGTGATAATAAAAGAGGACGAATTAAAGCATTGGTTTTCGTCCGAACAACGCCTAAATATACTTATGGGCAAATATAATTTTGCAGAGTTAAAAAATCCACAAAAAGTCAGTATCTCAAGCGTTGGGACAAAGGCCGAAATTTTGGTGTTTGATGCTGATAATATTTGCGTTAATAATCGTGATTTTGATGTGGCAGTTGGTGTTGACAACAGCCATCACTTCAAAAATTTTGCAGTTTTATTAAACAACAAAATGGGGGAATGTTTATGTTAAAACTAATTCAAAAATTGTGGCAGCATTTATTTATCAAAAATTATGATAGCCTTATTTATTATTTGTGCAACAACGAAGCTTTGCCAACACCCATGAACGAAGAAGAAGAGACACAGTGCCTTCAAAAAATGCAAGAAGGTGATATCGAGGCAAAAAACAAGTTAATCGAGCACAATTTGCGGCTGGTGGTGTATATTGCAAAAAAGTTTGAAGCAACCACGGGTGACCTAGAAGATTTAATTTCGGTTGGCTCGATAGGGCTTATAAAGGCAATAAATACCTTTAACAGTCAAAAAAACATAAAACTTGCAACATATGCCAGCCGTTGCATAGAAAATGAAATTTTGATGTATTTGCGCAAAGTGTCAAAGCAAAAAAATGAGCTTTCGTTAGACAAAACCCTCAGTTTTGACAGCGAAGGCAACGAGCTTGTGCTTTCAGACATTATTGGTGTTGATGCAGACGAAGCGTACAACAGCATAGAAAGTGAATTTGAAAACCAAATAGTTTATCAAGTGCTAGATACTTTAGACGAAAAAGAAAAAAGCATTATGAAAATGCGTTTTGGTTTGATGGGAGAGCAAGAAAAAACCCAAAAAGAAGTGGCCGAACTATTAAACATCTCACAAAGTTATATATCACGAATTGAAAAGAAAATACTTCAAAAAATGAAAAAGTATATAAATCAAATAAATTAAAAAAGACATCTTTCGATGTCTTTTTATTATTTCATCATTTTCTTTGCAA
>JAFTCZ010000005.1 GCA_017454425.1 Clostridia bacterium
GATATTTTGATGTCGCGATTGATATCTGGGCTGGTACTAATGTAGATATCTGCTTTTGTTGTGCTTATAAGTTTGTCAACAAATTGTCTGTCTTGCAATGTAAGGTTGCCACCTTTTATGTGCACAAGGTTGTTTTGCACCATGCTTACATTTGGCGACATCATTTTTGGGTCGACATGTTTTTTTACACGGTCCGAGATTACACGACCATCTTTTAGTTCTATTATGCGGTCGGCATAAAGCTCGGCACTTTCGCGGTCGTGTGATACAACAATAACCAACTTGTCGTTTCCAAGTTTTCGCAAGGTTTCAAATACTTGACGCCCTGTATTGCTGTCTAGCGCACCTGTTGGCTCGTCGGCCATTATTATTTGTGGCTCTTTTACAAGCGCACGCGCAATAGCAATACGCTGTTTTTGTCCACCAGATAGTTGGTTTGGCTTGCGGTCGCCATAACCAATTAAGTCGACAGTTTCAAGAATGTTATCTATGGTTGCCTTGTCGGCTTTTTTGCCCTGCAATTCTAGTGCCAAGCCAATGTTTTGTGCAACGGTAAAATCGGGCAAAACATTATATTCCTGAAAAATAAAACCAATATAAGTGTTTCGGTAAGCATCAAAATCTTTCTGCTTAAAATCTTTGCTAGATTTGCCATTTATGATTATTTCACCCTTGTCAAAACTATCTAGTCCACCCACGGTGTTTAATACGGTAGATTTACCACTACCAGATTTACCAAGCAAAAATACCAAACCCTTGTCGCCCAAATTTAGCGAAATATCATCTAGAGCCACAACATCATCAGCATGCTTTGAATGATAAATTTTTGTTATGTTTTTTATCTCTAACATAGTTCCTCCAAATACTAATTTGATAATAGCATATGAATTGACCGCATGTCAACTTTTCAAATAACGAATAAATAATAATCTTGTATATTATTTTGTCAAAAAATTCTTGTAAAAACCGCCAAAATTAAAAATTGCAACAAGTATTGCAAAATTTGCCCAGCTGTGATATAATGTGCCTATGGAAAAAATTGACGGAAAACAAATTGCTGACACAATAAAGCAAAGAATTGCACAGCGAATAAACGATGATTATTTGGGTCAAGGCAAAAACAGCCCTTGTCTTGCTTGTGTTCTTGTGGGGGACGACCCAGCCAGCCAAACTTATGTGGCATCAAAAGAAAAAACATGTGCACAAATTGGCATGCGCTCGAGAGTGTACAAACTTGACAAACATTCAAGTTTTGGTGATGTCAAAAATGTTATTCAAAAACTAAACCAAGATGATGATATATCGGGCATTTTGCTGCAACTTCCTTTGCCACAAAATTTAAGGCTTTATGAAGATGCACTTATTAATACAATTTTGCCAAGCAAAGATGTAGATAGTCTTACAAACGAAAACTTGGGCAAATTGTTTGCAGATAAAAGCGCAATAGCACCTTGCACTGCGTCAGGAATTATCAAACTTCTAAAAGAATACAACATAAAAATTGCTGGCAAGCGTGTTACGGTTGTTGGACGAAGTTTGCTTGTAGGAAAAAGTGTTGCAATGCTTTTGCTTAAAGAAAACGCAACAGTGCAAATTTGCACATCTCATACAAAAAATTTGGCTGATGAGACAAAACAAGCAGATATTTTGGTTGTGGCAATAGGCAAACCACAATACATAACGCAAGACATGGTAAAAGATGGTGCGGTTGTCATTGATGTTGGTATCAACCGCGTACAAAAAACAGTTGTCGATAAAGATAGTGGGCAACAAGTACAAAAAAATGTACTAGTGGGTGATGTAGATTATGAGAATGTAAAAGACAAATGCTCTTACATTACCCCTGTGCCGGGCGGAGTTGGGCCAATGACTATTGCCGAACTTATGCAAAACACCATCACTTTGCACGAACAGCGCCAACAAGAGGATAATCAAGACTTGGCAAAAACTTTATAATACTATGCACAATATTATGCACAAAAAATAGAGAGGTAAAAATTGGATTTTAAGAAAAATGATGAAGGATTTGTTTGCCAAAATTGTGGGCAAACCGTGCCACCACTTAAATATTCTTCACGCGACCATTGTACAAAATGTTTGTGCTCGGTTCATGTTGACAACATGCCGGGCGACAGGGCAAATGAATGTGGCGGGCTTCTTGTTCCCGTTGAAATTGAAACAAATTCACAAAAAGGATTCATAATTGTATACAAATGTCAAAGTTGTGGTAAAATGCATCGCAACAAATCGGCACAAGATGATGATATTAACACAATTTACAAAGTTATGAATCGCACCTACAACAAAGATAAATTTTAATACTATGCACAGTGCTATGCACAAAAAAAACACGACCTAGTGCCGTGTTTTTGTTATTTTATTGCGGTTTTTTGCTGCATACTATTCATTTTTATGCCATTAAGTTGTTTTTTTGTATATTATGCACATCAAAATTATAGGTGGTTAGGCATTGCTTAAATTATTAGGCCTGTTGATTTGCCAAACAGTAGTAAATAAGATTTACACTTGTCAATTTGTTTGACTGATGTCTAAGAAAATGTTATACTAACAAAAACAAAAGGGGGCAAAATTATGGTTGAGAGCAAGCAAGTGATGCGTACACGAAAATTGATTGCGCAAGCGCTTTTGCAATTGATGCAAACCGAAGATTTTGACAAAATAAAAGTTACGGATATTTGTGATTGTGCTATGATAACCCGTGCAACATTTTATAAATATTATGAAGACAAATTTCATCTTACCCGCAGCATAGTCGAAGAGTACAAAGAACGCATATTAGACGAAGCACTTAAAGGTTTTGTCTATGATTCACCAAAAGAATTATATCTTGAAATTGCGCGTATTTTTTTTAATTTTGCCGAAAAACACAAAAATACAATTTTGTCAATTATCAAGCATGGTTTTAACGAGCGCCTAAATATGTTAATACTTGAGATGATTGATAACTACATCGAAGATATTATTAAAGACCAATACCACGACAAAACAAAAGTACCAATTCAAATTTTGTCAAAGTTTTTTACTGGTGGTTTTACAAGCCTTGCGATATACTTTTTGACTACAGATAAAAAGTACACCAAAGAGCAAATACTAGATTATTTAGATAAAATGTTAGATATTGGGGCGTTTGTATAATGAAAGATGTGTCTTTTTGTGAATTTTGTCCGCGCAAATGTCCTGTTGACCGAGTAAATAAACTTGGTTTTTGTGGTGCAAACAACAAAATTCTTATAAACAAAATAATGCTGCATTATTGGGAAGAGCCAATAATTTCGGGCACCGAAAAAACACCCAAAAAAGGAAGTGGCGCAATATTTTTTGGTCACTGCAACCTAAAATGTGTATATTGCCAAAATTATGACATAAGTCATGGCAATTTTGGCAAATATTATTCTTCAAGACAGCTTGCAAATGTTTTTAAGAGGTTAGAAAAACAAGGCGCAACAAATATAAATTTAGTTACGCCAACGCATTACAGTTTGTACATCTTACAAGCCCTAAAAATTTACAAGCCCTCAATTCCTGTGGTGTGGAATACTGGTGGATACGAGTCACCAAAAGTTATCCACGCACTTAATGGATATGTGGATATCTTTTTAACAGATTTTAAGTATTTTGACGACAATTTGGCAATTAAGTATTCACATGCGCCAAATTATTATCAAACAGCCCTCAATGCCCTAAAGGCAATGAAAGAAGTTGTGCCAAAAGATGAAATAAAAAATGGGCTTATGCAAAAAGGCATTATTGTTAGACATCTTGTTTTGCCAAATCATACAGATGATTCTATCAAGGTGCTAAACACCATTAAAGAAGTGTTGGGCAAAAATACAATAATAAGTCTTATGAGCCAGTATGTGCCCGTTGGCAAAGCCAAGGATTATCCCGAAATAAACCGCAGGCTTAAACCAGTAGAATACAAGATTGTTAAAAACCACATGTACAAACTTGGGCTAGATGGTTTTGTGCAAGAAATGGATAGTGCCAGCACACAATATATACCAGATTTTGACACAAAATAAAAGATATGTGCATATCTTTTTTGTTTTAATTTGGCACATTTTGTCTAAATTTGCATATATATTTTTATTGTGAAAAAGAATGATAAAACATAGTTTTTTTGTTTGACATTTTGGTGCATATTTTTATAATTAAATTATATGCATTTGTTTATCAACAAATGCCAAACAAGAATGATAAAAGGGCAAATGCTTATAATAAAAAAAAGGAGTGAAAATTATGGAAAACAAAAAAGAAGGCACACCTTCGAAAGGAAAGTTAAAAAAATTTGGTGCCGCATTATGTGGTACTGTTTGCAGTGCTGTCATGTTGGTGGGTGGTGCTGCGTTGATGACGGGCTGTGACACAAATCCAGACAATTTGCGTGGCAAATCAGCATACGAACTTTATCTAGACACAGTACCCGAGGGCGAAACCCCAATGACCCTTACCGAATGGCTTGCAAGCCTTAAGGGTGACCGCGGTTTTCAGGGTGAAAACCCATACGACATGGCAATTCGTTTGGGCTTGTTTACGGGTACCGAAGAAGAGTTTTTGGCAAGTCTTAAGGGCGAACAAGGTGTAGGCATAAAAACACTTAAATATGCCGAAGACGAAACAGGTGCTTACATCTTAATTACTTACACCAACAACACAACACAAAAAATGTATATCAACCGCGTTGTTGCTTCGCAAGAAGATTTTATTGCAGCTTTGCAAGATGAAACAACCACAGCAATTAGTGTTGCGGGAGATGTTAGCATAAGTGAAGATGTTGATTTGAGTGGAAAAGAAATTTATGTTGGTGGTAGCCTAACTTTTGATGGTGGTACAGGTGCAACCCCAACAAACATCAACCTAAGCAATGCAAACATCTCTCTTGAGGGTGGTGAATTAATTGTTTCAAACGCAAACTTGGTGGTCGAGTCAGGAAAAAGCCTAGAAATAACTGGTTCGGGTGGTGCCGAAATTTCAATAGATGATGATTGCAGTCTTGTTGTTAAAGATGGCGCAGCAATGACAATTGAGGGCGCAACAATCAATTCAGACATTGCTGTGCAAGCAGATGCAACTGCAAATGTCGAAATTAACAACTGTGTCATTAACGGAGACTTTTCTATCGAAACAACCGCCACACCTGTTAACAACCAATCAAACGGCAGTGCAAACATTAATGGCATAATGTTATTGGGCCCAGATGATGCAAACACACAAACTGTTGGTTTGCTTCCTGCAATTGTATTAGAAAATGTATCATTCCAAGGTGATGTGACAATTAGTTCGGACCTAGATGTCAACCTCAAATCTTGTAACATTAATTCTTCAAAAACTATGACAGTTACAAAAGGTAACATTGTTCTTACCGGAATTAGTACACAACTTCTTTCTTACCTTGCCCTATCTCCAGCCCAGGGCGCAACAGCAACTGTTGACATTTATGTTTCAGATGGCAATGGTCTTGAGGCTGCGGGCGCTTTTGACAGCGAATTCAAAACAGTTTATCTTGCTGATGATATCAACGCAAGCACAATTAACATTGCAACAGACACCCTTGTTAATGGTCAAGGTTATGACATTAGGGTTAACTCTTTAACATGGAATGATGGCGTAACATTTAATGTAACAGATTTGGAAATTTACACCGGTGTAACAACCGAGGCTTATCTTAAATCTTTGTTAACTCTTAATGCAACAGCAATTAATGTGCAATTAATTAATGACATTACACTTACCGAATCTTTGCAAGTTACACAAAACCTAAACATAGATGGTCAAAACTACAAAATTTTGGGTGTGTTTGCTAATAACACAGCAATTAAGATAACAAAAGCAGTTGCTTTCCGTGCCATGAATTTGGAAATTGTTGGTGACAACGATTATACTTATGCAAATTCTGCTGGCTGGTCTTGGGGAATTCAATATGTCAAAACTGGTGCAAAAGTTGAAATGCAAAACTGTACAATACGAGGCTATCGCTATTGCCTTGGCACAAATTCATTAATTAATAATGCGGAAATAACTCTTGTTGGTTGTGAACTTTCTGGCTGGGCAGCAATTGCAACATATTCTAGTGGAAGTGTTTACAACATAACAGGCTCTATCCTTACAGGTACAAACGCATTTAATGGTACTTCAAACATATTTGGTACAATTACATTATGGGCAACAGTGTGGCAAGATGCAAATGATGAGACTATCATTAATACTGCAGGTGCAAGCAACAACCAATTTAATATCGAAAATTCTACAATCAATGCGGTATCAAGTGGAGATACCAACCAATCTGCAATAGCAGTTTATGGTAAGACTGGATATGGCGAAGTTGCACAAGCATCAAACAACACCTTCAAACTTAAGAATGTTACAATAACTCCAACAGGAACACACTCAAGTGGTATTTCTGATGTTGGTAAAAACAATATTTGGTTAGAGTATGATGACACAGAGCAAGATTATGTGGCATTTAGCACACAAGATGTAATTGTTTCTTGGGATAGTTATGCTGTTGAATGTGGGTTAGAGAATGGATTAAATTGGTACGGCAACTTGATTATTGCTGCTGGTGACCAAATTGATTTAACAAGTGATGTAGTTTTGACAGGCGATGTTGTTTGCCGTTCTGCAACAGGCACATATCTATTAAACCTTAATGGTTACACAATAACTGGTGGACAAATTGAATTGTCTGCAATAAACCACAAGTTCAAAACTGACACCGACAATATCGAAGCATACTTCAAGAGTGGTGTGGCTGGATATGTTGTCACCAAAGAAGTTGTACAAGAAGGCGACAACACATATTACACCTATTCATTAATAGCAGAATAATTGATAAAAAATAAAAAGGCATACTAGATGTATGTCTTTTTTGTTTATGTTTTAGGCTTTTATGCTGTCTAGTTTTATTGTTTTTGTGTCATGCACCATATCGGCAAAATCGTTTTCGTGGCTTACATAAACAACCGAACCCAAAAATTCGTTTATGGCACGCGCAAGAACTTTTTTTGCCTTAACATCAAGGTGATTGGTTGGCTCGTCCAAAAACAGCACATTGCATGGGCTTTGCCCAATAAGACAAAGTTGAATTTTGCATTGCTCGCCACCACTTAATGATTTGATGGGCTGAAGTTGTTTTTTTGTAGAAAGCCCAAATTTTGCAAGGGCCGAGCGAATTGCTTTTTGTTCGAGTTTTGGATAAAAAAACGAAACTTCATCAATTGCTGTCCATTCATCATTTGCAAATTTGTGGTCTTGCTCATAATAACCAAACACAACATTGTTGTTAATGTTTATTGTGCCATCAAGTTGTTTAATTTCGCCCAAAATGGTCTTAAACAAAGTTGTTTTGCCCACACCATTAAAGCCACTTATGCGTATTTTTTCACCATTCAACAGCGAAAAAGATATTCCTTTTACCAATGGCGAAGTATATCCAATAGAAAGGTTTTTGACAACAATAAGAGAACGATTGTCAATTTTGCGATACCTAAACACAATGTCGGGTGGGACACTTTCTTCAATTTCATCAAGAAGGTTTTCCTGAATTTTTGCAAGTGTCTTTTTTCGGCTTTTTGCCATATTGGCAGTGCTTGCTCGTGCGCTATTGCGTGCGATGTAATCTTCTAGTTTTTTTATTTGCTGTTGTTGTTCTTGTGCGGCTTTGTTGTGTTGGTTTATATATTCGTCACGAACACGCAAATATTGATTGTAGTCACCATGATATTCGTGAATTGTTTGCATATCTATTGCCCAAATTTTATTAACAACTTCATTAAGAAAAGGAATATCATGGCTTACAATAAGATAGCAACCATTATATTCTTTTAAGAATTTTGTCAGCCACTCAATATGTTGTGTGTCCAAAAAGTTTGTTGGTTCGTCCAAAATTAATAGTTCAGGTTGTTCTAGCAAAAGTTTGCACAAGGTGACTTTTACTCGCTGTCCGCCCGAAAGTTTGCCAAGTTTTGTTTCCATTTTATAGTCCGCAACTCCAAGCCCACAGGCTACTTTTTGAATTTGAGAAGGGATAGAGTAATAATTGTGTTCATTAAGCGTGTCAAAAAGACGCCCCGAAAGTTTCATCAGCCTTTCAATTTCTTGCGGGTCGGTGGCCAAAGAAAGTAGGGCATTGGTTTGTTCGAAGCGGTCTTCTATTTCCAAAAGGTTGTCAAACGCGCTTTCTAGATAAGCATAAACAGATAGGTTTTCATCAAGTTTTGCAAATTGGTCAAGATAGCCTACTTTTACATCTTTGTCCCACACAACATCACCGCCGTCTGAGAGTATTGTGCCATTAAGAATGTTAATAAGAGTAGATTTTCCTGTGCCATTTTCACCAACAAGACCAATTTTGTCGCCTTTGTTGATTTGCAAGTTTACATCTTTGTAAAGCGAGCGTTCACCAAACCCATGTGCCAAATTTTTTATTGTTAGCATATATTGTACCTTTGTTTTTTATTTGCAAGACATTCAAAACCCCGCGCAAAGCACGGGGCAAGGTTTATAAATCTTGAATAATATTTTCGTTTTTTGTTTTGTTAAAAGGTTTTGTTTGCGGTGGCAAAGAGGTTGTTTTGCTTTCCTCGGCCTTTTGCTTGGTTGGGTTTATTTCTTCAAAAGACATTTGCCTGTTGTCTTCTTGTTGTGCTACTTCTTCTTTTATTTCGTCTTTTTCGTGTTTTTTTGCTTTTAATTCGGCTTGTTTTGCTTTCTTTTCGGCAAGTTTTTCTTTGCGTTTTTGCCCAATCTCTTTTTTGTATTCGCGCTTTGCACGGATTGTTGCTGGGTCGTGCGATTTGTTTTTAAGAACCAAACTGCCTGCCAAAATAACGCCAAGCTGAAGTGGTGCACCAATCAAAAAGACTTGCCAGAAGCTAATGTCACACAACACAAGTTGTACAAACACACTGCCAAGTGCCGTCCACAAAAGTAGTGATATGTACACAAATGTGTGATATACCTTTCCCCAAAGGCTGTTAAATATTATTGCAAGCACAAAAGAGGCCGGAATGGCCCAAACAAACGCAATCCACATTGTAGGAATGTCGTTTTGGGTAAACACAAACAAGCACACTGCTGCCACCCATACCGCAAGAATGCTTAAAAGTGAAATAATCAGCCTGCTGTATCTATATCTGCTAACATGTTGAACAATAGGTGCGACCTCAGGGGCTTCTTCTACCACATCTTCATTGTTTTCGTGCTCTTCGGTTACCAAATAATCCAGCCTAACACTATACAAATTTGCCAATTTGCACAAAACATCAACGCTTGGCATACTTTCGCCGCTTTCCCATTTTGACACCGATTTGTCCGAAAAGTCTAGTTTGTATGCAACCTCTCGTTGTGTCATATTATTCTTTTTTCGCAAGTCCGCAAGGTTCTTGCCAATAATCTCGTTAATTTCCATACGCATATTTTACCACATATTGTATATTAAAACAAGCGTATTTATGCGGATTTTTCAAAAAATTCCACTCTCGTTAGAGCGATTTTTTATTCTCTCGCGGTAGTAGAACACACTCTAAAAAATATGTTTTCAACATTATACAACAAAATTTGTAACTCTCTTGATTAAATATTGTTCAATTAATATAATAATCGTATCAAAGTCGTTGGGGGAATGTTTTGGGCAGACGCAAAATAGTCGGGCATTCTTATGGATAATTGCACTTATCCAATACTTAATGAATTTGATTGTTAATTACACACAATAATGCAATAAAATTTTTAGAGGTAATTTGCGTTGTTGACACATACCATGGTTTGGTAGGTGGTGTGAGTGTGACCTTGGCTCACTTTGTGCGTTCTTTCTGGCGAATGGTTCGCTGTTAATTTGTGTGGCTCATCTCGTAACTTGCTTATGAGATGTTTTCATATAAAGATACAAATGACAAATATATCGGAGGCGCGATATTGTTAAAACTCAAAGGATATGTTTATGCTTTGTGTATATCACTATTAGTGCTTTTTGCAATTAATGCAAGTTTGTCACTTAGTGGTGTGTGCAGTTTTGGCGTGTGGTATGCGTTTTATATTATGATGTTGGGTACCGCCGTTTTGTTTCTTATTGACACAATAGTAGCCCTTGTTGTTCAAAGACTTCCACAAAAATGGGTTAATCCTTATTTTTGGGGTTATAAAATATTTAAGTTCGAACGCAAGATGTACGAGTTTTTTGGCATACGCAAATGGAAAGACAAAATTCCCGAAATGGGTGGCGCGCTAAAAAAATTTAGCAAGTCACACCTTCAAAGTCATACACCTCAGTATGTCTATCATTTTATTAGCGAAACAATTTATGGTGAGATGTCGCATACATATTCAATAATTGCAGGGGCATTAATATTCTTAATTTTACCGTATTATGTCTTCAATTTTGCTTTGCCATTGTTTTTAATCAACTTTGTATTAAATCTTTTGCCTGCTATGGTGCAAAGATATACTCGTCCAAAACTTATCAAAATGTATCAGCGAATGTTAGACCAAACTCAAAAAATGTTGTATAATGATGAACAAGAGCAAACAGTTGGTTAAAAAATTTGAGGGAGGATTTTTATGAGTGAACAATTGTACTATACAAACATTGGTGAGCCTTTTGTGATAGAACTCGAGCGAGATGATAACAACATTTTTGTTTTGCGTGCCATGGCCCTGCCTGTTGATATGGGTATTATGATGGGTAGTTCGAAGTTCCGTGTTGTCGAAGATGTTTGTCAACTTTACAACATCGAAACAAACGAGGCTTTTCGCGGCCAAGCCGTAGGGCATACTTTGTTGTGTTTGTCCGAAGGAATTGCAAGTACACTTGGGGCAAAATTTGTAGAAATTGAGGTTATGCCAATAGGGGTTAGCCGCAGATACTTAAATGGCTTTTTTCACAAGCACAAATATGAAGATTTGCCACAATCCGAAGACCGTATGCGCAAAGATTTGCAAAAAAACCCGGTTACCACTTTATCTAGATAATATTGTAGGAAAGCAATGAAAAAAAAGAAAGTTTATTTTTATCACACATATGAAGATGAAATATTGCAGAATAATACCTGTCCACCCATAATAGATGAAAAGTACAGGTATTTGCCTCGCAATTTTTTTGTCAAATTGTGGTCGTGGTTTTATTATAGGATAATTATATTTCCAATTGGGTGGCTTTATTGCAAAATAAAACGAATAAAATATGTTGGCCTAGATAAAATTCGCAAATGCAAAACTGGATATTTTGTTTATGCAAATCATACACACCAATTTGGTGATGTGTTTTCACCTTCAATGCTTACGCCCACGCGCAAACCCTATCTGGTGGTAAATCCGCAAAACCTAAACATACCAGTGCTTGGCTCGTCAACAAAATATCTTGGCGCAATGCCCTTGCCACAGGGTATTGGGGCTCACAAAAATTTCTTAAATGCAATAGAATATCGCCTAAAACAAAAGCACGGCATAATTATTTATCCCGAGGCAAAACTTTGGCCCTATTATACACAAATTAGGCCATATGACGACACAGCATTTAGATATCCTATTAAATACATGGTGCCAACCTTTTGTGTTACAACAACTTATCAAACACAAAAAAATGGCAAATGTCGCATAATTGTGTATGTTGATGGCCCATACAATTTTGATAAAAATTTATCAGCAAAGCAAAATCAAGCCCAGTTGTATCAAAAAGTTAAAACAACAATGCAAGACCGCGCCCGCAAAAGTGATTTTAAGGTATGTGAATATGTGCGAATAGAGGAGAAGATTCATGATTAATTTGATGTATTCTGGCAACTACAAAATGTTTGACGGCATGATAATCTCATTGTTAAGCATAACAAAATATACCAAACAACCATTAAATGTATTTTTGCTTACCGGTGATTATGTTGACCTAAACCCCAAATTTGTTGGGTTTGATGAAAATCAAATTAAATTTTTAGATGACATAGTAAAAAAAACCAATCCCCAAAGCAAAGTACAAAAAATTGACCTCAGTAGTTATCATGATATGTTTGCAAAATCCGCAAATGTTGGCAGTAAATACAGCATTTATTCGATGATGCGCTTGCTTGCCGACAAACTTGATTTGCCAGACAAAATATTATATCTAGATACCGATGTTGTGGCTTATCACGACATAACCGAACTTTGGAATATGGACATAACAAATTTTGAACTAGCAATAGCAAAAGATTATTATGGCAAAGTGTTTTTGGGTCCAAGTTATTTTAATTCGGGCGTAATGCTTATAAATCTTGCAAAAATAAAAGAAACAAAGCTTTTTGAAAAAGCAATGCAAATGTGCATGGATAAAAAAATGCTTTTGCCCGACCAATCAGCATTAAACAAATACGCCAAACACAAAAGATATTTGCCAACACGATTTAACAGCCAAAAAAAGTTATATCCCGATACGGTGCTTAGGCACTTTTCAATGACAATTAAATTTCTTCCAAAATTTCACACAATTAATATCAAACCATGGAATATCCAAATGGTGCATGAAAAATATAAATGTTATGAGTTTGATGATATTTTGGGTGAATATCAGGTCTTATTAAAAAAATATAAACAGGAGTTTAAGTATGAATAACACAGTTCCAGTATTTTTTGCAAGTGACAAAAATTATTTGCCTTGTTTGTCGGTTGCAATCAAGTCTTTGCTTGCTAATATCTCACGAGAAAACAATTATCACATTTATGTTCTCACACCCGACATTACACAAGAACAACTTATGGAAGATTTTGAGATAATCCCGGGCAATGTGCAAATTAAGGCAGTAAACATAAACAACAAAATAGATACAATAAAGGAAAACGCGCAGTTGCGAGATTATTATTCTTTGTCAATTTATTCAAGACTTTTTATTCCCGAGATGTTTCCGCAATATGACAAAGTTGTTTATCTAGATTGTGATGTTATTGTAAACACAGATATTGCAAAAATGCATCAAATAAACATAGGCAACAATTTTCTTGGTTGTGTGTTAGATAAGGCCGTTGTCAATTCACCCGAATTTATCGAATATGTTATTAAGCACATAGGTTGTGATAATGACAAACAATATTTCAATTCGGGCGTGTTGCTTATGAACAACACTCGTTGCCGCCAAAGTGGAATGCTGCAAGCTTTTTATGATTGGCTTTTGCACAACAATTCGACAGTGGCCCCTGACCAAGATTTTCTTAATGTATATTGCAAAAA
The DNA here is from genome assembly GCA_017454425.1 of Clostridia bacterium. The sequence continues at coordinate 13,214 of JAFTCZ010000005.1, forward strand.
TCAAGTAACATATCTTCCGGCTGGCTGGGACGAAATGCCAATTGCAAACAAATTAAATGATAAAGATTTGTTTATTATTCACTTCAATATGTTTTCAAAACCATGGAAATATAAAGGTGTTATGTACGAAGATTATTTTTGGAAACATGCAAAAGATTCAAAATATCATGACGATTTTATAAAACAGCGAGATGCCTACACACAAGAGCAAAAACAAGCTGACACGCAGGCGATGATTGCTTTGCTTGAAAATGCCTTAAAAATTGCGCGCAAATATGACAAAATATCATAAAAACATCACTTAAGCGCCAAGGAGAAAAATATGGAAAACCAATCACAAAAACCACAACTTGCACCTGACCGAGTAGAAGTGCTAAACAAAATTAAAGAATATGAAAGAATAGGCAATTTTAACACCGATGTCGAAAACGACCCTCCCGCACCCGTGCTGATGCCAAATGAGATAGATTATTTGCAAAAGAAATTATCTACAAAATTCAAGCGCAAAATTGCATACACGGGGGCTGCAAAATTTCTTAAGGGTGCGATAAAAAATAGAATGCTTATCATAAAAGAAATTAAGGGGCTAGAAAATTGGTCAAGTATTGAGGGCGGAGCAGTTATCACCTCAAATCACTTTAATCCAATGGAAAGCTTTGCAATGCATTATGCGTATATGCAAACCGGCAAACAAAAGAAAAAGCGCTTTTATCGTGTCATTCGTGAAGGCAACTATACAGCACCCCCAGGGCCGTTTGGCAACATAATGAAATATTGCGATACCTTGCCACTATCAAGCAACAAGCAAACAATGGTCAACTTTATGAGGTCGGTTGATACTTTGCTTGCAAAAGGCAATTATGTGTTAATTTATCCCGAACAGGCAATGTGGTGGAACTATAAAAAACCTCGTCCACACAAAGACGGAGCCTACAAAATTGCCGTGCGCAACAATGTGCCTATTGTGCCTGTGTTTATCACCATGAAAGATAGTGACTTATATGGTCCTGATGGATATCCAATTCAAGAATACACAATCAATGTTTTTAAGCCTATCTATCCCGACCCAAACAAATCAAAAGCTCAAAACATTGAGGATATGTTAGCTCAAAACGAGCAACTTTGCAGTGAGTGTTATGAAAAAACTTATGGCATACCTCTAGAGTATGACACAGAATAGGGTTTTCTTATTATATTATAAAGATTTACTCCATTCGCACTTTGTGCTCAGTCGAAATGACAAGTTAGAGCATGTCATTCTGAGCATGGCTTCATTGGGTTCGACCCGCGAAGAATTTCAGCCATTTTGTCATATCGACCGAACGCAGTGAGTGGAGCATATCTTTTTTATTATTAAAAAGTCTTAAATAACATATTTATGGCTTTTTATTTTTTATATTTTCAAAAAACATATGCAAAGAAAATTTTGTAACAAAAAAACTCAAAAAACTTTTCAAATCAGTATAGACAAGGCGGCCTTTTTGTGTTAAACTCACCATAAGAAAACAAAGGAGAATATATTATGAGCAAATCAAATGTTTATTTGGACACAAAAGGTGAAGAATTTAACCTTAAATATCTAAAAGAAAGTGGTCGCAATGGTTATCCTGTATTTTATGTTTATGCACAAAAGGGACAAAATTTAGATGATGTTATGGGCGTTTGTGAATTTGCTGTTCACAAAAGCACTCGTGATGCAAACAAAAAGGTTTGTTTCTTAAAAACTCTTGAGGTCGAGCGTGCATATCTTGGGCACGGTATAGGTTCTTATTTGCTTAAGGCAATGGAAAATATTGCCCTAAAAAATGGTGCAAATGATGTTACTGTAAAGTTGCCAAACGACAGTGCCGCTTTATCAAACTTTTATGTAAAAAATGGCTATGGCGTAAGCGGCTATTTGGCTTTCAAAAACAACATTCAACGCAACAGCGATATAATTGACGAGCCAGTCAAAGAAGTAGTTGCTCTTAGTGATGACGCACTCAGCACTCTATAATTGATTTTATTTGGGAATATTATGACTGATACAATAAAAAACAAAGCAAACAACAAACCTTTCGAGTATTATATAATTGGCAACATAATAAATCTTGTCAATCATTATCAAAGACAAAAGATAGAACTTCGTGCTTACAACAAAGAAGATGACAAAATGATAGGGCTTTGCGATTTTGCTATTAGTTCTCGCAATATTGGTTCTTTGTTATATATCGAAGTTGCCCCTCAATTTAGGCAGGCACATATTGCAGATAGTTTAATAAAAATAACACATAGTTATCTTGCAAAAAAAGATGTCGAGCACATAAGCGGAATATTTTGCCCCGAGCCCGAGGCTAGGTGGGCAGCCGAAAATTTTTATCGCACAAACAATTATGCCGTAATGTTTGACGCAGGTTTTTTGTTTAGACACATCAAAAAAGAAGATAAAATTCCACACGAAAATGTAAAATGGAACACAACCACAATACACACAAAGGCAAAATTGCAAGCACTAGAAGAAATAACCGTTAGCCCAAATTTTGAATGCGAAAAAGAACGCAGCCTAGTATTAAAAAAATAACACCAAAATTTGGTGTTTTTTTATTTATGCAATAAGTGCTATGCACACATTATATGTGCCTGCGGTGGCAAATTCTAATATTGCATAGTATGAGCCAGCGGCTATTTTGTTATCTCCCAAAACGGCACTCAAGTTGTATTGCCCTTCGGTTTGCGTTGTGGCAGTCCCGAGCGATTTTTTGTTGCCATCATAAATAGTAACAGATGTCAGTTTGTTGTCTTGTGTTAAGGCATTTTTGTCGTTGTCAACAATCATCAAACTATATGCACTTGCACCATCTTTTGCATTTTCATCAATTGTCCAATTAATATATACAGGTTGTTTTGCCTTTACCGTAATAGTGGTGTATTGCATATTGTTTGCAGTTGTATTTGCGGCATTGGTTTTAATGCTTGTGCTGTTTTCAAAACTTTCGTCACACGCGGTCAGCAAAAAACTTGAGACAATCATTGCTATCATTAGTGAAAATACAATTGTTATGCTTGGTAAATTTGTTGTTTTTGTTTTGTTCATTATATTCTCCTAATTGTTTTTTGAAGAGCTAACTTCTTGTGAATAATAACATAACAAGCATACTCTTCAAAGTAAAAAAGTTTTGTATTTTTGCTTTGTGACAAAACAAGACAAAAAATACATTTTGTTATGTCGACCGAGCGTTAGCGAGTGGAGTATATCTTTTTAATATTGCTGTAAATAATATCAGCGGGCATTTCTTATAATAACAATTGACTTTTTTGCAAAATTTTGTATAATAAATTATATTAAAAAAGGAAGGAAAAGAAAATGGACCAAAAAAGATTTGGCTTATCATTTTATATTAAATGCTTTTTCGCATTGATTGCACTTGCTTATTTTGTGCTTTTAATTTTTGGTGGAAGCATTTTTTCTGGTGCAAATGATTTTTATCAAAGCCTAAATATGTTTTCGGGAATCGCAAATCCCAATATGTTAATAAGGATTGTAAGTTATTTCATATTTATATTAACTATTAGTTGGGTATTGCGATACATTCTTATGTTTTTGTCAAAACATATTAAAAACGGAAAAGCATTAATGCAAATAATTTGCAGTTTAATTAAATATGCTGCAGTAATTGTATTATTGTTCTTTATTTTGCAAACTTTTGGCATGGACACCACATCAATTCTTGCCGGCATAGGAATTTTGGGGTTGGTTGTTGGTCTTGGTGCCCAACCATTAATTGCAGATATTATTGCAGGAATGTTTATTGTGTTTGAGCACATTTTTGAGGTCGGCGATATTATTGTTGTTGATGGCTTTAGAGGTATGGTTATTGAAATTGGTATAAGAACAACCCGATTAGAGGATACGGGTGGCAATATTAAAATAATAAACAATGCAGATATCAAAACACTTGTAAATATGACAAATCAATTGTCTCTTGCTTATTGTGATATGAGCATTGAATATGGTGAATCACTCGAGCGTGTCGAGGCAATCTTAAAGGATAATCTCAAAACAATAAAAGAGAATATTCCAGAAATAGTAGAAGGGCCATATTACAAAGGTGTGGCCGAATTAGGCGATTCGGCTGTTGTGTTGCGCTTTATTGCAAAGTGTGAAGAGGGTCAAAGATTTCAGGTAGAAAGAGACCTAAACAGGCAATTTAAGTTATTGTTTGATAAACACAACATTAACATTCCTTTCCCTCAAGTTGTTGTCAACCAACCTGTAAAATTTGAGAAAACAAGCAAAAACCAAATTGAAAAAGCAGGTAAGTTTGTTGAGGAGCAAAAAGAAATCAGCAAAAACTTGGGGAATGATGGCGGAAATAAAATTTAATAGGGTTAGTTATGAGTAATAAAGAAAAAGAAAATAATGACTTTTATTTAACCAACCCCGATGGGCAAATGCAAAATGTTTTTGAAAGCAAAAATATTTTTACAAATGAAAGTAAAAATTTTGTTCAAGAAAACAATATAGCACAAGTTCAAGAACAAGAGTACATACCCGAGCAGTTTGTTCAAAATAAGCCCAAAACCATAAGTCGAGGTTCGACCACAAATCTCAATACTGTTTCAGGATTTTTTGCAACAACCGCAGTTGCTGTTGCCAGCAGTGTGGTAATTGTGGTCGCCATAATTGTTGCAAGTATCTCAAACTTGCAATTATTTGCAACAACAAGTGATTCATTGACTTTTTATGTTCAGGGTTATTTAAGTGAGGATAATTTTTACACAGTAAGATTATATAATGAAGAAAAAACTCAAGAAGAATTTTTCATAAAAGAACCCTTCATTCAGTTTTATGGGTTGATGCCCGAAACAACATACACCCTTGAAGTTGTTGACCCTAACACCGAAGAAGTTGTATTTACACAAGAGTATACAACACCTCCGCAAGATAGTTTTTGTATTAGTTTTGAGCCATGGATTGAGGATAATATATTAACAATAACAACATTTCAAGAAGATATGCCCGAGATTGAGGGCGTAACATCTTACACAATCTCTGTTTATGATGCCAAAGGGAATAACATTTTTGAAAAAACAGTTAAAGAGTTGGACGAAGAATATACTGTTCAACTTTCAAATAGCAATCTAACACCAATTAAGCAAACAGACCCAAATACTGCAGACGGAGCCGGGGATAGTGGAGATGCAAATCCAACCACAGGTGATGGCAATGGCGAAACTATTACGACAGATGATGATGTCATAACCGAAGAAAAAGAGGAAATATATTATGTTGGTGTTGTTTACCAAAAAGGTGATTATACCATAGGCACCATTCAAACTATATCAAATCGTATGTAATAAAAAAACACCTATTATGATGGTGTTTTTTGTTTTTAATTTCCAATTAATATCAGTGGCACTTCCATGTCTTCGGTAAGCGAGCCATGTCCACCTTTGTTTATATGTATTTTTTCGTTTAATAACACTTGCCTGTGTTCATAATTGCTGCATGCAATATAGTCGCCAAGTATGTTGACTTTGGCGCCGCGTTCTCCAAAAAATCCGCGGTTTATTAAATCTTTTGTCTTAAATAATTTAAGGTATTTGCCATATTTTTTGTTAAATAATTCAACAAATTGTGTTTTGCAACCTTTTTTAACACGAAAAGTAACAGCCAAATCTTCAAGATATAGCGGGGCATCAAGCAAAGCCATTATTTCTTTGTCTTTGTACATCGCAATATGTCCTTTAATGTCAATGTGCCCGTGGTCTGCCGTAAAAATTATTAAAGTATCTTTAGTATTATTGTGCAACCATTCAATACTGTTGGATATTTCGTTAAACAACGCTTTTGTTTCTTTTCCGCATACACCACAGCGATGCATGGTGCGGTCGGGGTCGTGGTAGTAATAATAAACAAACTGTTTGCCCGCCCTTTTGCAAATTTGCTGAATTTTTGTTATGCCTTTTTGAAATTCAAATTCAGGAAAGACATAATCGTTTTTTGTGTGATTTGTTTGCACATATGGCGGCAAAACCGTGTTAATGGTGTAATTTGTGTGGGCATCATCAAAAAAGAAATTGCGTGGGGTTAGTGGCTCGTGCGAAATGTTGACAGGTTGTTTTGTCAAATAATCCAAACTTCGCAATACTTGCACTGTTTTGTCAAGGTCATCAAAATAAATAAGTCCACCCAGCCAACCATTTTCAAGCGGCAGGGTATTTGTGCGCATGGCAGTTGTTGCAACCGCCGTGGCAGAAGGAAAAGTAGAAACAAGTGTTTGTTTTATGTTTTTACGCAAAAAATTTTTTGATGTAAAATTGCGCATAAGTGGGTGAATTCCCATGCCGTCAAAAATCATATAAATGATGTTTTTATAGTTTTTTGCCAACTCTTCTTTTAAGATTGGCAAAGTGGCATTGTTGTTGGGTGCTCCCAAAAACTCTGCCAAAGTGGCGGTGATGTTTAAGTTGCTGTTTTCATAATCAGGTAAAATAAAATTCTTTTTCATATGTTCCTCGTTAACGAAATTATAATTAAAAAATTATGTCTTGTACAGCAAATTTACAAGTTTTGGCGCAAATTTTTTTACAATTCAAATTGCGTTATTTGTTTGTCAAATGTCTTTATATTAGATATAATAAAACCATGGAGGTGTTTTTATGGAAGTTTTGTTTATTTGTATGCTAGCTTTGGCAATCTTAACCGCTGTTGTTTTTGTTATTTTCAACGGTGGACAAAAAGGCTTTTTGTCATTGTCCTTAAAATCTGTTGCTAGTTTTTGCTTTACACTGCTTGCTTTGTCTGTTTTGTACATCAAAGGAATAAGTTTGCCGGGGTGGCTGTTTGTTATGGGCTTTGTGGCTTCTTGTTTTGGTGATGTTATTTTGGCTCTGCCAGATATGCCCGAGATGAGCAAAAAAGCAACAATTATTACACTTATTGGCGGACTTTGCTTTGCACTTGCACATGTATTCTACATCACTGCAATGATAATGTGCTTTGGCTTTGCTTGGTGGACAATTCTTGTTGCAATTGCCCTGGGAATGATTTTCTTCTTTGGCAACAAAGTGATTGGTAAACTTAATTACGGCAAACTAACTTATGGCATGCCTGTTTATGCCACATTTGTGTCATTTGTGGTTGCCGTCAGCATTATGGCATTTACAAGTGGTGCAAACCTCACAGGCGCAATCATGCTGTGCGCGGGCTTTGTGTTGTTCTGGCTTAGTGATATTGTACTTATGAACATTTATTTTGGCAACAAGCCCGAGAAAAAAACATTTTTCTACTACTTCAATCTTGCTTTTTATTATGCCGCACAAATTCTTATTGCCGCATCACTTTACTTCTTGCTTTAATAAACAAAAAGGAACGACAAACGCGTTCCTTTTTTATTTTATCTTTTTAGTTTGATTTTTCATTATATTTGTGTTATATTTTAAGCACAAGGAGTTTTAAGATGAAAAAAACAAGAATATTAACAGGGCTTAAGCCAACCGGAGATTTAACGCTTGGCAATTATATAGGTTCGATCAAACAAATGGTTCAAATGCAAGATAATTACGAGTCATTTTTGTTTGTTGCAGATTTGCATGCACTTACAACTTATCAAGACCCAGCCGAATTAAGAGACAGGATACGCAAATTTATCGCCATGTATATTGCATGCGGCATCGACCCAAACAAAAACTGCATTTACATTCAGTCACAAAACGAATTTATTCCGGCCATTTCATATTTGTTGGAATGTACAACAAGTTTTGGCGAAGCCTCAAGAATGATTCAATTTAAGGAAAAAAGCAAGAAAAACAAAAACTTTTCGGTTAGTTTGTTTACCTATCCTGTGTTGATGGCCGCCGACATATTATACTGCGACTGTGACCTTGTGCCAGTGGGAATTGATCAAAAACAACATGTCGAACTAGCCCGCAATATTGCCGAAAAGTTTAACAGCAAATATGGTCAAACATTCAAGTTGCCCGATGTGTTAATAAGCAAAAATGGCGAAAAGATTTTTGACCTAAAAGACCCAACAAAAAAGATGAGCAAGTCCGAAGAAAACCCAGCAGGTGTCATAAGTTTGTTTGACAGTCCACAAGAAGTGGCGGCAAAAATCAAAAAGGCCACAACCGACAGCCTAGGAAAAGTTTGTTATGACCCACAAAACCAACCGGGAATATCAAACCTTATCACAATTTTGTCAAGCCTAACAAATACTAGCATAAAAGAAATAGAAAAAGATTTTGCAAACAGTGGTTATGGCGAATTCAAAAAGGTTGTTGCCGAAAAAACCTCACAATTTATTGCCGACATTCAAGCAAAGTATAACAAATTAATAAACGATAAATATATAGACCAAGTTTTAGATGCCGGAATTAAACTATCCCGCAATCTAGCCAAAACCAAATACGAGTTAATGAAACAAAAACTCGGCCTA
>JAFTCZ010000045.1 GCA_017454425.1 Clostridia bacterium
ATTCTAATAATTATAAAACTTTAGGTTTGTTTTGACAAGCAAGTACCATGTTAAAATGGCATTTATTTATAGTTTTTGAGGATTTTTTAATAAATATTTATTAAAAATACCAAAAATAAACAAAAAAAACGACCACGGCATAGGTCATTTTTTATTGCAATTTTGGTGTGAGTAAGAGGATTCGAACCTCCGGCCTACCGCTTAGGAGGCGGTCGCTCTATCCAACTGAGCTATACTCACATAAAAAGAGCTTGCGCCCTATCTTTATTGTTCTTTTGGTTTTTGAATGCCAAAAAAGCGTTTTATTTCTGCCTCGGCTGTCTCGGGTGAATCACTGCCATGAATAAGATTTTCACGATCGTTGCAAGAATAATCGCCACGAATAGTGCCCGCTGGTGCGTCCAAGTATTTTGTAGGCCCCATAAAGTTGCGCATGCCTTTTATTACATTTTCGCCTTCAACAATCATGCCAAGTACTGGGCCTGACATCATGTACTCTTCTACTTCTGGGTAAAAAGGACGATCAACAATGTGTGCATAGTGCACACGAAGTTGCTCGGCTGTCATCTCAAACATACGCATAGCAACAATTTTGTATCCCTTTCGTTCAATCTTATTAATAATTTCGCCCATCAAACCACGACGCACTGCATCAGGCTTAAGCATAATGTAAGTTCTCTCCATATTGTTCTCCTAATGTGAATATTTTTTATGATAACACAAAGCACATCTTTTTGCAAGTGTTTAATTTAATTTGACTTAATAAAAAACACGCAAGTTATTTGCGTGCATTTGTTAATGTATTGTCTAAAACTTGTGTTTCGACATTTTGCATACTTTCATAAATTTGTTTGAGGTTGGTTAACATTGCTTTTGCATTTTTTCGCATGTACACATAGTTTTCGATGTCTTCGGCAATGCTGTCTAACACTTCGTCGCACTGAGATAATGATTTGTGCGCAATTGTGTTTGGATCTTGTTTGACTGACTTTTGGTATTCGCGAATACTTACTGCCAAATTGCCTGCTGTTTGGTCGGTGTTTGTTGTCTTTGAATCCATACCTTTTAATGACTCTTGTTGCATCTTAACATGCACAAGCAACCTATCTCGTTCGGCCAACCACAACGCATCTTTTAGTTGGGTAAAAAACTCTTGTTCTCTGCCCTTGCAAACACAAGACTTGACAACAGCATTTTGCAAAACCGGGATACAATCTAATTCATCTTCGTAAACTGTTGCAAAAGAAAGTTCGTGCTCGTCAGCGCCATATTGTATGCTTAGGTTTAGGCCATTGTGCATGCTTCTTGAATCATTAAAACTTTCTTTGTCATACAACCAAATATTTTCAGTTCCAAAACATTCTTTTAGCCTTGCCAAAACCATCTTTGCATGCACCGGGCAAAGGATGTTTATCATCTTGCCGTCACCACCATTTTTATCAAAATTTTTTAAGAAAATTTCACTAGCCTCTAGGCAATTTTGCATATGTTCTCTTGACTGGTTTTCGTATTTTAACATATCCGAAAAAGACATGTTGTGGTTTTTTAGGCCAAACACAAATCTTTCGGAAGTTTGCCAAAATTTTTCGAGGTTATTAACATATTCTTTCCAGTCAAATTGCATATTTTGCCCCCTTTTA
>JAFTCZ010000046.1 GCA_017454425.1 Clostridia bacterium
GATGACATTTACGATTCTTGGTGTCAACGGCAGCAACTATACCGGCACTCGTGTTTGTAGGTTCCAGGTTATGCCATTGCCATGGAACACAACAAACATTCAAATTGTTATTGCCGACAAATATTATACAGGTTTGCCAATCACTTTGACAGCAGCAGATATCACGGCAACAGATGTTGCAAACAATTTGCCTCTTACACTTGATGACGACTTTGAAATTTATGACTTCAACGGCACCTTTGACAACATTCAATACAGTCATGGTTATTATGATAATGTTGAGGTGGGCAGGGCATCAGTATTGTTCCACCCAAAAGATGCAAACTATAATCAAAGCGATTTGTGCATGATTCAATTTAGCATATTGCCACGAAATATCACCGATTATGTTAGTGGCACGCTTGAGTTTGAGTGGGAGTTTGACAGCACATCATATGATTATGACCGCGAAGAGCACAAACCAATTTTGACAACAGCAATATATTCTTACAATAACGGCATAACAACTTACACTCACAACATGACAAGTACCGATTATTATTTAACATATGTCGACACCAATGGCGACGAGGTAACACCAGTTGATGCTGATGATTATTATGTTGTTATTAATGGTACGGGCAACTTTACGGGCACAAAACCGACAGCATATCGCATAAACAAAAAATCATTAAGTGCACTATCACTATCCTTTGCAAATTCGGGTGCGGTTTATCTTGAAAACACCTCACAAAAACCTCAAAGCGTGCTGTATTATGCAACAGGGGCAACGACAGGTTTTGCGTTGGTCGAGGGTACTGATTTTGTTGCAAGTTATGAATATGCAAACTTTATTAACAACACCTATGCAACAATAACTGATGTGGCAGCAAACTTTATTAATGCCGGCAGTTATCGTGTAACACTTACGGCTGTTAATGGTTCTAATTATATGGACTATAAGGACGCAATATTTACATTAAGTCGTGACACCTTGTCAGCAGTAAGATTAAGTAGATATAGTGTTGTTTACAATCGTTTGGGCCAAGCCCCAGATATTACAATTGAGGCGCAAAATAACGCAGTAGTAACAAGCATAACCCCAACTTATGCTTACAAATATAACAACGAATTTATCACCACCGCATCACCAGATTTTGTAAATGCAGGTACAATTCGCATTAGGGCAAATGCAGCAAACGAAATCAATTATCAGGGTGATGTTTATGCCGACTTTGTTATCGAGCCAAAACAAATAACTCGCAGCATGATAACAATAAGTGCAAACTTTACTTACAATCGCAACGCGCAAGAAGCAACAATAGTTGTTGTTGATGAAGGTACAACTTTGCAAAGCCCTGCCGAATATAGCTTGACTTTTGCAAACAACATAAACGCAAGCACAAACAATTTAAGGGCAAGCGTAACTGTATTTGGTGAAGGCAACTATACCGCAGGTGTAAATGGCATTGTGCTTTATTATGACATTGCGCCATGCGATATAAACAACATTACTTTTGATGCAAGCGCTATTTTAGATGTCGAATATACAGGCTTTACAATATCACTAACTCAGGCCTACCTACAAGGCGTGTTGATGCATGGCGATTATGCCCTTGTTGTTGGGCAAGATTTTGACATTGTTTATCCAATAGACAACCCAAGAATTAATGTAAACACTTACAACATAACAATAAGTGGTACAAACAATTATACCGGAACAAAATCAACAACCTTTGATATTACTCCGCAAAACCTTGCAAACAACAATATCGAAGTAACAATAGTTGGCGAAAGTCAATATGTGTATTGTGGTGAAAATATAGAACCAAGTGTCAAGGTTGTTAATACAGATTTGTCAGTAGATGATGATATTAATATCAACAACCAACAAAACTATACAGTAAGTTATGCCGATAACAAAAATGTAACATGGAATGATTTGCAAACATTGCCAATAACAAACGCAAAAATTATTGTTTCGGGCAACAATAACTATACTGGTTCAAAAACAGTTTACTTCCTTATCACACCGTTATCTATTGATTCACCATTGGTTATCAAAGACCCAGCAACTTTGCCTGTTCAAAGATATCAAAACGGAGATCCTGTTACACCAACACCTGTATTAACTTTTAAAAATGAGACAATTGCAGTTAGTTATTCTTACACAAACAACACCAGCATCACCGAAAATGCAAGTGTGATAATTATGGCAAATGCTGGCACAAACTTTACGGGCACAGTTACTATGACATTTATGATTGACAGCAGTCATATTTCGTGGGCAGTTATTACGGGTATTTATGATGTTAGTTATGACGGGACCGAACACCGACTTGTGCCTACACTAACTTATGAAGGCAATGTGTTGCAAGAGGGCCGTGATTATGATTATACCATCGAATATCAATACGAGCGCAATTTAATCGATGTGGGTACGGTTACTATTGTGATAACAGGTGGTGCGTCATACAGAGGCACAACAACAACCTCATACAAAATTTTGCCAATAACATTTACTCAGGACGACATAACAAATTCGAATGTTATTATTACCGGAGTTTCTTCAAAAACATTTAGTGGCGAAGAACAAACACAAGACGAACAATACATTACATTTTATGTTGATGAATTTGACCTAGTTGTACCTAGTAGTTATTATCAAATAACATATTCAAACAACATAGATGCCGGCACGGCAACAATGACCTTCGAATTTTTGCCATACATTGAGATTATTGAAAATAATACATATGTCACTGTTCGCAACAACTTTGGCGGAACACTAGATTACAGCTTTACAATTGCAAAACGCACACTTACTGCATCTTTGTTTGGCGATATTCAAAGTCAAACTTACAATCACCAAGCAATAACCCCAGATGTTGTGCTTGTGCTTGGCAATAATTCATACAATACTACTACGGGCAAATTTAGTGTGGTTTATGGCAACAACATTAATGTAAGCCGTGACGAGTTTGGAAATGTTATTGCAGGCGCAACAATAGATGTGACTGCACAAAATGACAGCAACTTTGATGGCAGTGTTCAATTAACCTTTACAATTAATCCAAAAGTTGCAATAGTTGATGACTTTAGTGTCACATTAGATAACAACGAATTTATTTACAACGGAATAGAGCAGTGTCCACAAATAACCTTGCTTCGTGATATTGTATATGACGAGATTATGCAAAGTGGCATTGATTATGATGCAAATATTGACTATCAAAACAACATTAACGCAAGCGTTTCAAGCAACGCAAAAGTGGTTGTACAGTTTATTAACAACTATCAGGGGCTTGTGTACTTTGACTTTACAATTCAAAAGGCAAGCATAAGTGGTAGTAGTGTTGCAATAAATCCATCAACACTTCAAAATTATGACTTTGATGGCACACAACACCGTCAAGAAATAACTCTGATATTTACAAATGGTAATAATGACGAGGTGGTACTAGATGCTACCCAATACGATGTTTTGTACACAAGACAAGACGAAGTAACCGAAGCCAACAAGTTTATTTATGCCGGCACAATTTATGTTCGCATAAATGCAACCGAAAACGGTAATTTTGATGGCTTTATTGAGTTGTCATATCAAATTAATGCTGCTAATATTAGCACAGCCATTTATCAACTAGAAAATGACCCAAGTGTATATATTTATAAGGGTTCTCAAATAACCCCAGATGTCACACTAAAATTATCTAGCAATTATGAATTGACAAGTGATGATTATACGATAAGTTACGGCGAAAACACAAATGTTGTTTACAATGTCTCTGGCGCAATAATGAGTGGTGCAACAATTAATATTGCTGCAAAACCAAACAGCAACTTTACCGGCAGCTTGTTAATTCGCTTTACAATTCAACCTCGCAATATTAGCGAGTATGCAACAATAGCAATTAGCGAAGACCAAACAATTTATAATGCCACTGCACAGTTGCCAACAACAATAACAATTAATGATGCAACTCTTGACAGAAATCTTGTCGAAAACACCGAATATACACTTTCAAACACTGCAAACATTTTGCCAGGAATTGTTGTGATAACAGCAACAGGAAAAGGCAACTTTACGGGCATCTTAACAATTGATTATACAATACTTGCTCGCACATTTAGTCAAAACGAAAACCTCACCTTTGCATGGACTAGTGATGTCGAAAATATTGTTTACAACCGCGCAGAACAAAGGCCAAACTTCGAAATAAGATTTACGGCGGACAATATTGATGACTTGCTAGAAAGCGGAATAAACAAAGATTATATCTTTAGTTATGAAAACAATATTAATGCTTCTACTGATACTATTTTTGCGACAGTGCACATTTATGGTGTAAATGGTTATAGCGGAGAATATATTGCAACATTTGTTATTAAGCAATATGACATAACAAACTTGTTGCAAGACAAAAGATTGTCAAACCGCAAGTATGATGGCGAAAGTCAAAAACCAGCAATACTCAGTCAATTAGCTTCGTTTATGGTTTATCGTGACCAAGTGCTAAATGGCAGTGACGAAAGCAGCAATGACAGTGATTATTCTGTGGTAATAACACGAGTTTCGGGTGAGGTTGTGGCAAGCAACATTTATGTTGATGTTGGTCAACTTCAAGTTGTTGTAAGCGGTCACCAAAACTTTACCGGTGACTTTGTGTTGTTTGTAAATATTGTTTCAAAAGAAATAGACAATTTGCTTATTTATATTGATGATATTTTGTATTATGGTGATGTAAACCTTGTATACAAAGGCTATGCTTATACTTTGCGAATTGAGGCTAGATCGGGCACCGAAACAATCGAGCAAGATGGATATATCTTAAAATATTATGACCAATCACACAACGAGTTAAATGTACAATCCCTTGACCTAGAAAATGTTAATGAAATAAACATTGAACTAGAAGGTACAAACAACTATATGGGTTATTGTTCATCAACGATTAATATTGCACCAAAAAGTTTGCAAGATAACGATGTGGTTGTTCAAAACTTTAATGAACACATGACTTATTATTATGGTGTCGAGCGTGAACAAAATGATGTTGTCATTTACTTTGATACCGATAACAACAGTCGCATAACACTTCGCAAGGGCATTGATTATGATGTTGTTTATCACAACAATGCATATGTTGGTCGTGCTTCTATGTTAATTACCGGAAAAGGCAACTATGACCCTATTAATCGTTTGGCATATACATTTATGATTGACAAGATGGTTGCAAATGTTCACCCAAGTATTGCCAACACAACATATTTCTCTGGTGACAATATGCCAATTTTGCGTGTTCAAGAAGGTGACACAAATGGTGTACTTAAGTGGGAGAATGCAACAAAATTAATCTTGGGTCAAAACAATTATACATGGACATTTATTCCTACCGATACTTCAAACTATGCCGGAACAAGCGGAACAATAAGCATAAACGCAATTGCAATTGTGCCCGAATCTTTGGTTGTTGATGGCGATTATAAGGTCGAATACTATGTTTATGAATTGTTTACAAGCAAAGGTTTGGTTGTTTACCTACTTTACAACAATGGCACAAAAGTATTGCTCGATAAATCACAATACACCCTCAATACAACCGAGGGTCAACAGTTGCACATTGACACAGTTCCTATGATTAGGTATGATGATGGCAATGCAGTATTCGAGCGTGCTTTGGGTATTAATATTTCTCAAATACCAATTACTATTACTTATCCTGATGCGCAAGGACTTGTTCAAACCGAAAACGCACAATATATAACTCCTGTTGTTACAAACAACATAAATTCTTACACCCCGGGGGTTATTACGCGTTATTTCAGCCACAATTTGCAAGCCTACACTGACGGAATAACACAGGGTGGTGATTATACAATTAGTGTGTTGCTTGTTAGTAACGACTTTGTTATCGAAAGTGGTGCAAGCATCGAGATTCATGTAAAAACAGGTATAATTAAGTCATCAAATGGCATCGTAACATTAATTGATGCACAAGGTTTTGACGATGGTGTTTATTTGAGTTTCCGTGAATTCGAAAACGCAAATCAATTGTCAAAATTGTTAGATCTTAACACATTTAATGTCAAAAAATTCTATGAAATTCAACTTTGGAAAGGTACAAGTGAGTATATTACAAATCACAACCTAATAATACGAATTAACCTTGGAAGAGAAGTGTTAGAAGGCGTTGATTTAATTGCATATAATGTTCCTATTAGTGCCGATAGTTATTCGGTAGTAAATTATAATATACTAGACAAAGACAACATAGAAGTTTATACCAATTTGCTTGGTGGGTTTGTGTTTGGTGAAAAGACCGAAGCGCCAAGTGATGCGTGGTGGATTATTGTGGCCGGAGTTTCGGGTGGTGTACTTGTGGCAGGAAGCGTGACAGCCGTTGTCATTCTTCGTCGCCGCAGAGTAAAGGCCATAACAAAAAGCCTTAACATCAAACTAGGCAAATAATACTTAAAAAATATCCAACAAAAGTGCGTTGTTGGATATTTTTATTTGTTCATTTTTTGCACAAAATTTTGTATATATGTAGTAAATTTATTTGTAAAATTCAAAATATTTGCTATAATATACTTATAGTAAACTCACTTGTTATTAAAGTATTAGGAGAAAATGATATGTTCAAAACAAAAACCAATAGTTTTTGGCGTATTGTCAGTGCAGTTGTTGTGTTGTTGGGGGCTGTTGTGCTTGGTTTTGCCTTAAGCCCGGTGGCAGCACAACGCACAAGCACAACTGACATATTGTCAAACCCAATGGCATTGGGTACATCAATCGAAGATGCAACAGTTACTTTTGTTGCTGGCAGCAATTTTACTGCTTATACTGGTGCTTCGGTTGCGCCAATAGTGCAAAGCATTAATGTTGGTGGCAGTGATGTAAATATTGATGACACCAATTTTGTCATCACTTACAGTCGAAATGGCCAAGCAACAACCGACCTTACTAATCCCGGAAAGATTGACATTACAATTACAGGTCAAAATGCTTATGAAGGCAGCGTAGCAACATCTTTTACTATCGTTCGTGATGTAAAAATTGACTTTTCGTTTGACCGTCAAAATGCCAACGACGAGGTTGCTTATGAATACAATGGTGCATTTATTACTGATACAGCCAACAACGGTATCTCTGGCGATTTTGGAATGATGATTACATACTACAACCGCACACTTGACCAATTTACTGATGGTTTTGTAAAACCAGGTGATTATGTTTTGACAATAAATCTTACAAACCCGGGTTATAGGGTGATAGGAAACAACAGCGTTAGCCTATATGTTCGTCCTGTTGTTTTGTCTAATGCTGATGGTTCAATAAAAGTTAAAAATGCAAAAGGTTTTGCAAAAGGTATTACGCTAGGAGAGGCAAGTTTAACAAACAACACATATACAATTACTTCTCGTACTGATGTTACTTCTCAAGTAAGCGGCGCAAAAGTTATGATGAATATTGCTTTGCTGAAAGATGGTCAACCATACACCACAACTGATGATATTCAGGTTATTGCAAAAGTTGGTGATTTGCAATTAGAGGGCGCAAAACTTTATACAAACAACGGAAACACCACAAAGTTTGAAGAGATTGAGTATACAATAGATGGCGATACAATTACAATTGAAAGCAACAAACTTGGCACATTTATTATTGCACAACCAACAAGTTTTGATGTTTTGCCAACTGTTTTGTTGTGCCTAACAATTGTTGCGTTGTTTGCGGCAGGCATCATAAGCCTTGGCTTATTGTGCACAAGCAAAAACAAATAAAAACAAAAAAATAAAAACACGGAATTTCCGTGTTTTTTATTCTGTCCTAAGGGCTGTTACTGGGTCTTGTTTTGCTGCATATTTACTAGGAATTAATCCTGCAACAAGAGATAATATGGTGCTGATAATTATTAATGCAAGCGCATGCATAATATTAAGATTTGCAATGCCCGAAATGCCCGATAAATTGTTTATGATAAGACTTATAGGAATGCATAATAGATATGATACAACAATACCCAAAAGTCCCGCAAGCGCACCAATTATTGCTGTTTCGGCATTAAATACTCGAGATACATCTTTTTTGCGTGCGCCCAGGCTTCGCAAAACCCCAATTTCTTTTGTGCGTTCGATAACTGAAGTATATGTTATTACACCAATCATAATACTAGATACAATTAATGAAATAGCAGCAAAAGCAATTAATACATAACTAATAATAGATATCATGCTGCCAAGAGTGGAAGTGATAAGTTGCGATTGATCGCCATAAATTATTTTGTTTGCGCTGTCAACAGTTTTGTTATAATTTGTTATCATTTCTTGCACGGCTTTTTTGCCGTCAAAACTTTTTGCATAAAACATGATAGATATAGGCGTTTGACTTATTCCTATTTGTTGCATGCCTAGTTCATAGGCTTCTTCGATATCAATACTAGTGTTAAAGTTGTTTTGCAAAAATTGATTAATTTGGTTGGTGTCAGCAAATCCTGTGCTTGGCAAAAGTTTACTAAGTTCACTTATCTTTAATACCATTGGTGCATAAAAAGTATAATTGTCTGTTTGTGTTTGTTTAAGTGCCGCTTGCTTTTGTGCAATTTCACTGTTTTGGCAGTTTTGTTTATAAATATTTGCAAGTGTTTTTGTGTACATAACACCGCTTGAAAGAACTGCTATGTTTTGGCCTTCTTTTGGCCTAAGTATTTGTGTGATTTTCATTGTTGGGGTAGTGGGGTTGTCAAAAAGGGTTTGAAGTTCTGCTTGTGTGTTTATTGTGCTAACATTGTTTTCACTGTCAAATTTATAATAGTCATCATTAAATATTAATTTATATTCTTTTGCACAAATATCGGCAAAAGAAATAGTTTTGTATTTTCCTTCACTGTCTAGTTCGGGCTTGATACCAAGTGCTGTTATGATAGATCTTTCTAGTTTGTTGCCACTATCTACCACCAACGTAAGGCCATATGGGTTGGTTGAGTCATAATCGTCACTGCAATAAACCACATCATATTGTGACATCATAAATTCTTTGCTATCTAGTTCTTGATAAAAAGTATTTGAACTTTGCCCAGTTAAGATGCTTATTGAATTTATGTTTTGGCTTAAGGTGTATTGGTCTGCTGTTTTGTTGTTGTCATAGTATATAAATTTAAGTGGCGTAAAATAATTGTATTGCACCAAATTAAGTGCACGGCTTGATTCGGGTTTTTGTTTGTCTTTTTGTTCAAAATCTTTTACTACATCAATAAAGTTTTGAGTAATGCGGTTGTAATGTCCAAATTTAATATATCTGTCTTGACTATTATAAACTGTGACATATTCATCATTATTTTCATTTGAGTTGTCGTCATCAGTAAGTGTAAATGACGAAAAACTATCAAGATCGGCCGTCGCTATTGCAACATTGACAGGATAACCACTTAATGTGTCTGACTGCATGGTGTTTATATATGTGCTAAAGCCGTTTGAAATAGCAAGCACCAATGCCACACCAATAATGCCAATACTTCCGGCAAAAGCCGTCATAATAGTACGACCTTTTTTTGTGCGAAGGTTGTTAATTGATAAATGCAACGCTGTCCAAAAACTCATTGAGGTTTTTTTCTTTTTGCCCTTTGGGGTTTGGATAAGTTCTTGGCTATTTTCTTTTGATTGTTTTTTTGGTGTATATTTATTGTTGTCATCAATTATTTGGCCATCTAACAGTTTGATTATGCGTGTAGAATATTGTTTTGCAAGATCGGGGTTGTGGGTCACCATAATAACAAGGCGGTCTTTTGAAATATCTTTTAATATTTCCATTATCTGAACACTTGTGTCAGTATCTAACGCTCCTGTTGGTTCATCTGCCAAAATGATATCTGGGTTGTTAATTAATGCACGGGCAATTGCCACCCTTTGCATTTGTCCGCCTGATAATTGGTTTGGGCGTTTGTTAATGTGATCTTTTAGTCCAACTTGCTCAAGGGCTGATAGGGCACGCTTGCGCCTTTCTTCACGGCTGACGCCCGATAGTGTTAGAGCCAATTCGACATTTGACAAAATAGTTTGATGCATAATTAAGTTGTATGACTGAAAGATAAAACCGATAGAATGATTGCGGTATGTGTCCCAATCATGGTCGGTATAATTTTTTGTTGATTTGCCGTTGATAATTAAGTCGCCCGATGAGTATTTATCAAGCCCACCAATAATGTTTAATAGCGTTGTTTTGCCACACCCGCTTGGGCCCAAAATTGATACAAATTCGCTTTTTCGAAATTGCAAATTAATGCCTTTTAGGGCTTCGACCTTTACATCTAGGGTAGAATATTCTTTTTTGATATCAATAAGTTCTAACATATTATCACCTTTTGCAAAATTTTATTTTGAAAAATGCATTTTAATATATATTCTTTATTTGTTATTATAGTTAAAAATCTTAAATTTTTATAATTATCTTGTTAGATTTTTTAATTTGTTCTTTTGGTGCAAAATTTTTATCAAAAAGTGCAACCTCGTCCATACTAACATTAAACACATCAGTAGGGCAAAATATACCTCCGCCTTTGTTTAGGTAACCATTTTGCAGTTCTTTTATCAAAAAGAATGGAGCAGGCTTGTCTTTTCCTAATTTTTTATAATAAATATTTTTTGTTTGTGCCGGAACAAACCCCAAAGGCAAAAATATTTTTGGGTTTGCTATTGCAACAACCGCACCATAACCATACTTTGTGGCAAGTGATAGTGTGTGATTAATAAGTTGTGTGCCAAAACCTTTGCGTTGATATTGTGGCAGTATGCAAACAGGGCCCAATACCAAAACATCTTGGTCTATTCCATTTTCTTGCATAATATTTGCATGTGAAAACATGATGTGACCAATAATTTTGTTATCACAAGTTATGCAATAATCCAATGCCCCAACAAGCCAACCATTTTCTCTTGCACGGTGAACAATATAGTGCTCGACACAGTTTGGCCTGTACACTCCCACAAAAGCCTGTCGAACAACATTTTCTACTTCGTTGTATTCATTTTGTTTTACTAATCTAATTTCAATATTTTCCATAATAATTTATTATATCACATCAAAAAATTTTTTGAAAGAGATAAAAGCAAGTTATTGCTTTGTTTTGTTATACAAAAATTAAATTGTGTAAAAAAACACCTAAATATTATTGGGTGTTTGGTTTTTTAATTGTTGATTGGTGTATTGTTTTAATTTGTTTTGCTTGTTGGCCTCAATAATGCTTAATACTAGTCCTGCAATTGTTACAAGTACTATGCAACTGTTTACCACTGCCGCCACAAAGCTTTGGATAATAAAAAGATAAATTGTCGAGCAAGTTACCGAAACGCAAGCAAATGATTTTGTTAACACAATGTTTTTTGAACACATGCCAATGCAAGTAAGAGTGGTTGCAACAAAAGGGAACAAAATAAATGGTGTCGAC
>JAFTCZ010000047.1 GCA_017454425.1 Clostridia bacterium
AAGGTGTCTATTGCCAGCCTTGAGGGCGAAATATCCGCTATTGATGCCGAGATCGAGCGACTTATTGCTGGGCAAGAGCGTCTTAACGAAGAAATGGACGAAACCTCATCAATGCTTGTTAAATCAACCAAAACCATAGAAACAGCAATCAAACTTAGTCAAGACAGCCAAGACACACAACTTACTGACCAAGAACAAGCAAAACTAAATGCGGTTAAGGGCGAAATATCAAAATTAGAAGATGTCAAAAACGAATTGCACACAACTCTTGAAAAGATTGGTGCCGAGCGTGATAGGCTTGCTAATGAATTAAGCATTGCTCGTGAAAAACTTTATCAACAACAAGCAAAACTAGAGCAAATTGATACAAATATTGAAAATATGCAACAACGCGTGCTTGAGGATTATGAACTTACATATCTTACTGCTCAAAGTTTTAAGATTAAAGATTATGATTATCACAAAGGTGTTGTTCGTGTTAATGAACTTAAACGCGAAATCAACAAACTTGGCTATGTAAATGTAAATGCTATTGAAGAAAGTGCCGAGCTAGAGGCAAGGTATGCCGACTATAACATTCAAATGACTGACTTATTAAAAGCCGAAGAAGACATTTTAGCAACAATAAAAGAACTTTCTGCAAAAATGTCCGAACAATTTGGCGAAGCCTTTGACAAGATAAACAGCAGCTTTTCAAAAGTATTTCGCGACTTGTTTGGTGGTGGCAGTGCAAAACTTGTGCTTACTACTGACGACCCACTTACCGCAGGCGTAGATATTTACGCCGAACCACCGGGCAAGAGCGCAAATGTAAAACTTATGTCGTTATCTGGTGGAGAGCAAACACTTACGGCTATTGCAATTTTGTTTGCAATACTTAAAATTAGGCCTATGCCATTCTGTTTGCTTGACGAAATAGATGCGGCACTAGATGATGCCAATGCCGAGCGTTTTGCAAAGTATTTGCACCGTTTTGCAGGTGATACGCAATTTATTGTTATCACTCACCGTAAGCCAACAATGGAAGCAACCGATTCATTATACGGTGTAACAATGGAAAACAAGGGTGTAACAAAGATTGTTTCAGTAAAATTAAGCGAAGCAATAGCAACAGCAACACAAAACTAACAAAAGAGAGCACAAACTCTTTTTTGTTTTATTTGCTTGACTAAAAGTTGTAGATTATCAATAATTATATCACGAGGTGAAATATGGGATTTTTTAGCAAGATAAAAGAAGTTTTTAAGAAAACAAAAACCGCATGGTCAAATAAACTTACAAGTCTTTTTTCGCACGGTGAACTAAATGATGAGTTTTTTGATGAACTTACGGATATATTAATCACTAGTGATGTTGGAGTAAACACTGCCGAAGAGATTGTTTATAGATTGCGTGAGCGCACAAACAAAACAAAACTGCGCAACCAAGAAGATGTTAAGTCTGCATTAAAAGATATAATAGCAGAAATTCTTACCGAAACACCTGTGCCCGAAGTATCATATCCACTGGTTTATTTGGTGGTAGGAGTTAATGGTGTGGGCAAAACTACCACAATAGGCAAACTTGCCCATTTTTACAAACAACAAGGTCATTCAGTACTTTTGGTGGCGGGTGATACATTTCGTGCCGCTGCGGGTGAACAACTTAATGGTTGGGCACTAAAAAACGATGTCAAAATTATGCGCAACAACGAGGGGGCGGACCCTGCATCAGTTGTTTTTGACGGAATTCGCAGCGCAAAGGCAAAAGGCAATGATGTTGTTATCATTGACACGGCCGGAAGATTGCAAAACAAAGTAAATCTTATGAACGAGTTGTCAAAAATTAGCAAAGTTGTTTCAAACAATTATCCCGAGGCAAACTATCAAAAACTTTTGGTTATTGATGCAACCACTGGCCAAAACGCACTAACACAAGTTGAGTTATTTGATGAAGCAGTAGGGCTTGACGGAATTATTCTTACTAAACTTGACGGCACAGCCAAGGGCGGAGTAGTTTTGCCAATAGCCCAAGACAAGCAAAAACCAGTCCTGTTTATAGGTACTGGCGAAAAAATAGATGATATCGAGCCGTTTGATGCAAAAACCTTTGCAGAAGCAATAATATAAAAGATGGAACGCTCCATCTTTTTATTCTTCCAATCCAACCAAAAAGTCAATGCTTACGCCAAAAAATTGAGAAATTGTTATAAGAGAGGACATAGTTGGCTCTCTTAACCCATTTTCCCACAAACTAATAACACCTTTGCTTACACCAATTTTTGCCGCAAGTTCAACTTGGCCCAAATGGTTGCTTTCTCTTAAATATTTAAGATTTTCCTTAAATTTATTTTCCATGTTAATATTCTCTCACAAAAGTAAGAATAAATTTTTATTTACATTTTTGGTTCGAAGTCTTGAAATACTATGTTGTCGGCTTTTGTCATTCCGTCTGTATATTCGGCTTGATTGTAAGCCACCCAAGCAAGAAGTGGTATGTTTTTATGTTTGCGCACAAATCTGTTTGGCAAATCGCGGATTTCGTAGTTAAGAAAATCTGGTTTTGCTTTCTTAAACAACAACAAACGGCGAGTTGCAAAACGCACAAGTGCACTAGAAGGAATGTCGGGTTCGACATCACGGTTCTTTTTGCGCCACATAGAAGAAAGAAGTCCGCGGGCATATTTTGGGGCATTGTTTGCAAACCACTCGAGGGCATATGGGTTAAAAGATTGAATGGCAATTTCGCCCTTATAATCTTTTATTGTCTCATAAATTTTGACACAATCCTCTTGGGGCTTGAATGAGCCATTTTTAATCTCCAATAAAATTGGTGTGCGACCATTAACAAGTTCGAGAACTTGCTTAAGGGTTGGGATAGTTTGTTTTGATGAACCAATTGTATAAGTTGGCAAATCTTCATTTTTTAGGCTTTGAAC
>JAFTCZ010000048.1 GCA_017454425.1 Clostridia bacterium
ACAAGAGAAAATATTGTTAGGTTGCAAGATATTTATCGCGAGGTAGAAAATCGTATTGGTCCTTTGCGAGAGCAAGCCGAAACAGCAAAAAAATATTTGTCTTTGCGTGATGAATTAAAGTCATACGAGATAAACAACTATATTTATTGTTATGATAATGCCGAAAGCAACAAAAACGAAATAAAAACGCAAATTATGGGCATTGAAGAGCAAGTTGCCCTAAAGGCAAATCAAGTTCAAGAAGCAACAGACAAAACAAACAAAAGTCTTGAAGGCATTAAGTCAATAGATGCTCAAATTCAGCAATTGCACGATAAGGCAATTGAACTTTCTGTTAGTTTGCAAAAGAAAAAGGGTGATGTAGAACTTGCGCAAACAAAAATGGATTATATGAGGCGCGAATCAGAAAAACTTCAACAAGAATTAAAAGACCAAAAGGCTGAGTTTGAGGCTTTGTCAAAAGATTTGCAAGACAAACAAGAAGAAAAACATAAAAAAATTCAAAACCTTGCAGATCTTCGTACAAAAGTTGATGAAGTCCAAAAAGTTTATGTTCAAATTGTGTCTCAACTTAACAAAAACGAAGATTTGGTTAGCCGCAGCCACAAAGATTTAAATGACAAATTAAACAAAATTTCAAATATAAAAGCAGAAATATCTAGCATTAACACCGAAATACGCTCACTTCAGGATAGGCAAAACGATATTAACAATCAACTTGCTGATGTCACTCAAAAACTTAATCTTGCAAAAAAACAAGAAAATGATGCAAAACTCACAAAAGATGAAGTAGAAGCCCGCAAAAAGACATTAAATCAAGAACTAGAAGCACTTAAAGAAAACTTAATTGTTATTCAAAAAGAGCAACGAGACTTAAATATTACTATACACGATCTTGAGAATAAACTTTATTCTTGCAAAGAACGAAGCAATATGCTTAAAGAGATGCAAACCGAATACGAAGGTTACAGCGGTACAGTACGCAAATTGCTTGTTGATGCAGGTAAAAATCCTGCCCTTAAGGCACAAGTAGTTGGTGTTGTGGGTGAACTTATAAAAGTTCCACAAAATCTTGAAACGGCTATTGAGATGGCACTTGGCTCAAATGTTCAAAACATAGTTACTAATGACGAACAACAGGCAAAAAAACTTGTTGCATACCTAAAAACTCAAAACTATGGCCGTGCTACTTTCTTACCAATTAGCAGCATTAAACCTCGTTTTATTGGCCAAAACTTTGAAAGTTTGTTAAAATCAAAGGGCGTTTTGGGCGTTGCCGCCAACCTTATTGATTGCGACAGCAAAATAACTCCTATTATTAAAGGATTGTTGGGTAATACAGTTGTTGTTGACAATATGGATACAGCGGTTAAACTTGCAAATGACAGCCGTTTTGGGTTTAAGATAGTTACGCTAGATGGCGACATTATTAATCCGGCTGGTTCAATAACCGGTGGAAGTAAAAAGACAGCACTTAACAACATTTTATCTCGTGACCGAGAAATAAAAGATATTGCCGAAAATATCACAAAACTAGAGCAAGATTTGTCAAACAAGCGCTTGCAACTAGAAAAATATGATGCTATGGTAATTAATCTTACAAAACAAACAACCCAGCACACCGAAAAACTTCATGTTTGTGAAGTGGAATTTGCGCAAAAAGACGAGATGTACAAATATGCAAGTGAAAATAGCGAAAACTACAATCAAGAGCTAAAGGCATTAAAAGAAGAATATACAAGGCTTGGCACTAAGGTAGAACTTTTGCAAACAAAACTTGACGCAACAAAACAGCAAGATGATAGTGTAGTGCTTGGTGATGGCCAATCAAGTGGTGGCAATCAGTTTGATGCGTTGCGTGCACAACGCGACAAGTTATCTGATCAATTGACCGAATATAAGGTGTCTATTGCCAGCCTTGAGGGCGAAATATCCGCTATTGATGCCGAGATCGAGCGACTTATTGCTGGGCAAGAGCGTCTTAACGAAGAAATGGACGAAACCTCATCAATGCTTGT
>JAFTCZ010000049.1 GCA_017454425.1 Clostridia bacterium
ATGACAGTATGCGTGCAGGGTTTTATAACATTACATTGGGTGCAACACGCGCACACCTTGTTAGGTCAGTTTTAGAAAGTATTGCATACAGTGTTAAATCAATAGTAGAACAAATGCAAAAAGACACAAAAGTTAAGATTACGGATGTTAGGGTTGATGGTGGCATGACCGCCAATGACTTTTTTGTGCAATATCAGTCAGATTTGTTAAATCAACAAATTTTGGTGGCCAAAGAACCCGAATCTACATCATTGGGGGCGGCTTTTGTTTGTGGCCTAACATTTGGCGCTTTTGAAAATTTTGATGATTTGCGAAAGATGTACAAAATTGGTAAAGCTTATAAACCAAGCAAAAACAAAGATGATGCAATTAAAAATTATGAAGAATGGCTAAAATTATTAAAAAATACAATTAAAAGTGAGAAATAATTATGGGCGAAAACAAAAAAACAACAACAAAAACAAAAGCTCCAACAAAAGATCAACCCGCATCAAGTGGCAAAAAATTATATGTTCCTAGTTTTGACGAAAGTTTAATTTATACATATACATGGACCCCTGCAAAAAAACCAAAAGGTGTTGTGTTTATTATTCATGGTATGGTAGAGCATATTGCAAGATATGATTATTTTGCAAAAAAATGCAATGATGCGGGCCTTTTGGTGTTTGGTATGGATTTGCGTGCACACGGGAAAACAGTGGGCGAAGCCGACAAAGTAGGCAAGTATGACGGTGACCTTTTTGGCGATTGTGTTAAAGATGTAATTTTTATGGCAAACAAACTTCACGAACAATACAAACTTCCACTTATTTTGTTGGGACACAGTTATGGCTCTTTTGTGTTGCAAGAGGTAGTGCAGCAATACAAAGATTATGATTTGGCTGTGTTTAGTGGAAGCGCAAATATGAAAGGACAATTGTCTGTTGTGGCGGGCAAAATTGTTGCAAAAATCACTCGTGCATTTAAGGGCAAAGATGCACCAGGCAAAATGCTTTATAAACTCAGTTTTGGTGCATATGGAAAAGGTCTAGAAAAAGGAAATTGGCTCACACGCGATGAAAGTATTTTTGATAAATATGTTGCCGACCCATTTTGCGGAAATGTATGCTCCGCACAATTTTATGTAAGCTTTTTTGAACATTTATCAAAACTTTACAAAAAAGCTAATTTGCAAAAGATTGAAAAGACAAAACCTATGTTAATTGTTAGTGGAGCATGTGACCCAGTAGGTGGCAAAAATCACAAACTTGTAGATAAACTTTTTGATTTGTACAAAGGCCTAAATTTGAATGTAAATTGCAAAATTTTTGATGATTGCAGGCACGAAATTCTTAACGAATTAAATAAAGATGAAATAATTCAATTTATTCTTGATTTTTGTAATGAAAAATTAAAATAAAAT
The DNA here is from genome assembly GCA_017454425.1 of Clostridia bacterium. The sequence goes on from JAFTCZ010000049.1 coordinate 1,403, forward strand.
TTAACAAAAGTTTTAATTAAAAATAAAAAAAATGTATGCTAGTGCATACTTTTTTTATTTATAAAGGTTGTCCACATTTGGTGCAAACTTTTGCCTCTCTTTCATTTTGTGCTTTGCAACTTTTGCAAATTTTTATTTTGCTTGTTGGTTTTGTGCACGCAGGGCAAAATTTGTCATCTGGGTTTAATTTTGCACCACAATTTGGGCAAAGTGTTGCATTAATTGTGCCGCCTTCTAGGGCAATGTTTCCTTCGCGCAAATTTCCGGTTGTTGCCTTAAGACTGCAACCTGTCCACACAAATACTATGCCCACAATAATGCCCAATATGCCAATGATATAAAGTATTGCGGCAATGGCAATAAGCCACCATTTTTCGTTTGTTACGGCGGCAATAGTGCATAGTACTGCGCCAACAATACAAATTGCGGTTAATACAAGCATAATTATGCCCAAAGTTATTAAAGATTTTTTACCTTTTTGAATTTTGTTACTCATTTTTTATCTCCTAATTTGGATTTGTAAGTGCCAATATAATTGGAATCATTATTATTAGCAAAATTAATAAAAATGTTAAAATAATTTTTGGTATAGATTTTGGCAAATTGTCATCAATTTTGCCATTTTGCCCGTTCATATATGTAGTGTATGGTTTGTTGCGATATTGATATTCAAATTTATAAATTGGAACGAGCAAATAATTAAAATCTTTGCTTAAATAAGCGGTTTTTATTTCCAATTTATCTACACCGTCATATGTATATTTTGACAATATATCTTTTCTTATCAAGCGGTCAATTGTCTCACGCGCAACACGCTCACAAGTGGCAAGCGTATCGGCATAGTGTTCTACTGTATATCCTACAATAAAACCATTGTTAAAATCTATTGCTTTTGCCGAATCATAAGGCAAAATTTCTTTTAATTGTGTCTGGGTGATTTTGCTGCTAGATTCTATCATAACATCACAATATTTTTTGTTTAGCGTACCATTAATTGTTTTGTAAGAATATGTTTTTTTGCCTTCATATTGGGTTGTGTCATACAGCACACCATCATATTTTGAACTAGTCTGCATATCATAAACAAAACTAGGGATATATGTGCCACATATTTTACTTTCGGGAAGTTGTCGCTTAAAGGCACCACTTACATAAAATTTTCGTTTAACATTTTTTACAAATTTTTCGTTTGCTTGATGTTTGTCAAAAGCAAAAGGAATTATGCCATCAGGTTTAAGCCCGGGCAATATATCAGTTTGTATTGCAAGATTGTTTGCACAATATGGGCATGTGTTTGAAATTTCGTATTTGTTAATAATAACATTTGCACCACAATTTGCACACTTAAACACTTTGTTGTCATTCACCCATGCATTATATTGCTGATCTTGCACGGGCTGTTTGTCAACGGGGTGTCTAGCAAAAGTTTTGTTGTGGGGAAGTAGTTGAGTGTTTTGACATTTATCACATTTAAGGTTTTGTGAAATTGGGTCAAAACGCAGCGTGCCACCACAACTTTTGCATTTATAATTATCATTTTTTAGATATACTTCACTCATCTAAATACCTTATTTAGTTATTTTTTCACCACATTCTGGGCAAAACTTTGCACTTGCTTTTATTTCGGCGTTACATTTTGGACATTTTGTTGTACCATTTAGGTTTTGTCCACATTCTGGGCAAAACTTTGCACCTTCTTTTACTTCAGTTCCGCATTTCGGGCAAGTTTTACCTTGTTTTTGCCCACACTCTGGGCAAAACTTTGCACCTTCCTTTATTTTTGCGCCACAATTTGCGCAAACTGTTATGTTGGCTGGTTTTTGTCTTTCTTTGTTTTCTGTTGTTAAATTTTCACGAAAGACTTGGCCCATTGTGGCCCCTGCCCCCAATCCAACACCAAGGCCGGCAAGATTGTTGCCATTAGGGTTTTTTGCTGCTTGCTCTACGGCGTTTGCCATTTTATATTGAGTGTAAGTGCCCATTTTGTCTTCCATAACACCAAGTTTTGTACGCTCGTCCAAAGCTTTTTCAACTTCTTCGGGCACAGAAATGTTTTCTATCACGACACTTGTAAGTTTTAGACCAAGTTTATTAAACTCGGGTTGACTTGTGTTAAGAATGGTTTCGCTAAATTCTTTGTAATTTGCGGCAAGGTCAAGAGCACTAATTTTGCTTTCGGCGATTGCATCAGCCATACCTTGAATAATAAGTGGTTTTGAAATATTTGCAACATCTTGGGCAGTATATACTTCATTTGTGCCAAACACTTCTTTCATAAATGTGCGGGCATCATCAACCTTAAATGAATAAACACCAAAGCCTCTAAGTCTTACATTTCCAAAATCGGCATCACGCATCATAATAGGGTTTTGCGTGCCCCATTTTTGTGCAGTAAATTGTTTTGTGTTAACATAATAAATTTCGGCTTTAATAGGTGAGTCAAACCCTGTTGGCAAACTTAAAAGTTTTGTAAGAAAAGGTATGTTTTCGGCGGCCAATTTATATGTTCCTGGGCCAAACACATCAGCAACTTCACCTTTGTGTACAAAAATTGCACATTGACTTGGGCGAACAACAAGGGTAGAGCTGTTCATAACCTCATCTCGGTCTGTTAATGGAAAGCGATAAACAACAGTATCTTTTGATTCATCTTTCCACTCAATAACTTTAAGCAGTTGTCTTTTCATAAAATTAAACAATCCCATAATATTCTCCTTAAGCATGATATATGCATAGTATACAATTATATTATTTTAATGTCAAATAATAGGGCTTATGTTTGGTTTTTGAAAATAAAAAAAAGATAGTCAAACTATCTTGTTAATATCTTTTCGTTTTGTTCTTGTTCTTCTTGCGCTTCTATGCGTTCTCTTTCAACAAAAGCGTTGTGTACCTCACGGTACTTTTGTATATATTTGCCTGTTGGCATCTTGTTGTCTTTTTCAAGGTTTTTTGCTATTTTATATAATAATTTTTTGGCTTTTCTGTTTGTAGAGACTAAGTCAGCAGTATAATTGTCTGTCATGACAACATTTACACCATCTTCATCAACACTTAATTTTGGAGAAATTTTGTTAAATTGTATTGTAGTATCTAGGGTTTTTTGATACAAAGAATAAATATCTGTTAATATAACTTGTTTTATCATGGCTTTGATATTAAGTTCTAGTATGTCATTATAAATGTCTATATCATTATTATTGCAAATTTTGTGGATTAATTCGGCACGCTCAAAGGTGTTGTCTTCTTTTGTTTTTAATACATCTAACAGGTTTTGTCCCAAATTTTTAAGGGTAAGTTTTATTTTGTCTTTTTTATCATTTTTTATTACAGTGACATCCGAAATATGATATTGATCATCAACTTTTGCAATTATTGCATTTTTTGTAAGTGTTGGACCTTGAATGTGGTTGTTAATTAATTTATCGCCTAATTTGACATCATATAGTCCAATTACACTAAACATATTTGCATGATTGCCCGGTTCGTTGATGACCTTTTCCATATCTATGCCACCTGGCCAAATGTCATATTCTAGACATTCAAACAACGAAACATCAGTATATTGACTTTGTATTTTTACAGCCAAATCTTTAAGGTATCTATCTTTTCTAAATTTTATGTTTTTAATTAAATTATTATAGTCAGTTAATAGCATAATGTTCTCCAGCAATATTATGCAACCATTCTAACACAGGCGTGGCATTTTGTCAATACCACTATTTTTGCACAGAAAACAAAAAAGGCAGTGCATACCACTGCTTTTTTATTGTTGTTATATAATAATTCGGGCATCAACTGTTGAAATGTTTCCGTCATCATCAAGAAGCAGTGGGTTTGCATCTACTTCCTTTATGATAGGAAAGTCTGTTACCAATTGGCTAAGCCTTAATAACATACTATTCATTAATTTTTGGTCAACTGCCTTTTTGCCACGAATATTGCCCATAAGTAATTTTGCTTTTGTGCAATTTAACAAATCGTTTGCATCATTAAGAGATAATGGGGCAGGGCGGAAAGCAACTTCTTTTAATACTTCAATATAAATACCGCCCATACCAAACATAATTTGATGACCCATATTGCCTTTGTGAATTGCTCCTACAACAAACTCGCGGTCACTATTTGAAATTTGTTTCATTACAACAATGTTGTCTACTTGGTCGGTTAGGTTTTGGCGTTTTAGATTTTGAATCATGGTGTTCCATTTGGCTGTTAATTGCTCGGTGTTGTTAATGTTTATTGCCACGCCACCAACATCAGACTTGTGCAAAATTGTGTTACTGCTAATTTTTAATACAACAGGATATCCAATTTTTTGTGCAATGTTTTTGGCTTCGTTTAATGAATGAGCTGCTCCCCATGCAGGAATTGGCAAGCCATAAGCCTCAAACACTTCAAGACTTTGTGCAACTGACAAGTTGTTTACATCTTTTGTTTTTGCATCATCAAAAATCTTTTTGACGGCTTTTTTATTTACCTTAAAAGATGGGGTAGAATTGCGTTGGCTGTCAAGATATATTTTTCGGTCATACAAACCTTTCAATCCAACAACGGCATCATTAACAAATTCAAAAATTGGTACATCACAATCAGGAATTTGTTGTGCAACATTTTCATTAAAATCATCAGTTGTCATAAATACAGAAACCATAGGTTTTGTTGGATATTTTTGCTTTAGTTGTTGCATGGTTTTTAATACTTC
>JAFTCZ010000050.1 GCA_017454425.1 Clostridia bacterium
AGGTCAAATATTTAAGGGAGTTGCTGGTAAATATCAAGTTTGTGTTGATGGCAAGATAATAAACGAGGTTCCGGCACGCAAAAAATTGAGATATTCAAAATTGTATGTTGGTGATTATGTAGACTATAACAAAGATGAAAATGTTATAGAAAGTGTTTTTGTTCGCAAAAATGAAAACATAAGACCACCAATTGCCAATATTGATAAAATGTTTATTGTTGTTGCCCCTGTTCCTGCACCCGATTTTTTGCTTGTTGACAAACTTTTGGTGCAATGTGGCATAAATAATATAAAGCCAATAATTGTTATTAATAAGACTGATTTATGCGATGAAGCGTTTATTGCTGACATAAAAAGGCAATACAAAAAAGCTGCCAAAATTTATCAAACAACAACAAAAGACTCTTCGACAGTAAAGTGTTTGGAAGATGAAATGAAAGACTGTCTTTGCATTTTTGCGGGGCAGTCGGCAGTGGGGAAAAGCAGTATCATAAACACGCTTTTGCCAACCGCCTTTCGTGTGGTTGGGGATATATCTGCGCGCAACAAGCGGGGTAAAAACTGCACACGAGAGTCGCAAATATACCTTATGTCAAACAACGCAAAAATTGCCGATACAACAGGATTTAGTGCACTAGAATTAAAGAATATACCAAAAGAAAAACTAAATGATTATTATGCCGAAATTAAGCGTTACAGCACAAAATGTGCATACAACACTTGCAATCATTATAAAGAAAAAGAAGATATTTGCGCTGTCAAGCGGGCAGTAGTTGATGGAAAAATCTCAAAACAGCGTTATGATCGTTATGTTGTGTTATATGAAGAATTAAAAAAACAGGAGGACAAAAAATATGGCTAAGATTTATATTGCACCAAGCACCTTGGCGTGTCCATTAAGCGAAATGAATGATTATCTAAGGCAACTGCAACACGCAGGGGCAGACTGGTTGCATTGCGATATAATGGACGGCGTCTTTGTGCCAAACAAAACCTATGATGACATAACCTTGTCCCTTATTACCAAAAAGACCAATCTGTTTATTGATGTGCATTTGATGGTTGTTAATCCTCAAGAACTTTTGCAGCGATATATTAGGGCAGGAGCGCAAAGCATTACCATACATTATGAGGCAATTAAAAGCAAGATAGAATTAATGTCAACCCTAAAACACATGAGGTCACTGGGCATTAAAGTGGGGTTGTCAATCAAGCCTAACACAAGTATTGATGAAATAAAAAGCTTTTTGCCACTTGTTGATGTTTTGCTTATTATGTCAGTACAGCCAGGTGCTGGAGGTCAGCCGTTTATTTTGTCTTCGCTAACAAAAATTATGCAAGCAAAAGCCATGCGCGAAGAAAAGAACCTAAACTTCCTTATCGAAGTTGATGGCGGTATTAATGCATCAAATGCTCGTTCAGTTATTGGCGCTGGGGCAGATGTTTTGGTGTGTGGCAGTGCGTTGTATAAAGCGGAAAATAGAACAGATTATATTAAAACCTTGCGAGGTGAGTAACATAAAACGCAAGTTTGTCATATTATACTAAACAGGTGGTATTTTATGACGATTGTTTGTATCAAAGCCCCAAAGTTGTTAAGGGGATTTTTAAGATTGTTTGTTAAGAAAGGGCAATCAACAAAATAAAAACACGGTCTAACAATAGACTGTGTTTTTTATGCTTCGGCTTGCTTCATTTTCTTTAAGCAACTTGTGCAAACCTTCATTCTTACTTTTTGACCGTTTTCTTTTGTAACAGTCACAACTTGCAAGTTAGGCAATCTTTCATAAGAGTTACGGCCAAGGATACCTTGGTTGTCTCGTTTAATTTTATTACCATTCATTTTTGTCTTGCCACATATGTCACATATTCTGCTCATGGTTACACCCCCTGTGTGTATAAATAATGTATTGTATTGTAACATTATTTTATTTTTTTTGCAACCCTTTTGCTAAAATATTTGTGATAATATCCATTTTTTTTATAAAACATCTATCAAAATACTTGAGAAATTTGCAAATATCGTATATAATACTATATGCTTTTTGAAATATAAGGGTAAATAATGTGAGGTCATAATGGCAGTTACGACAAACAATTCTTATGGCAAGATTTTTATATCTGATGATGCTATTGCAGCCATTGCTGCATCAGCCGCTTTAGAGTGCTATGGTGTCGTAGACCTTGTTCCAAAAAAATTGTCCGATTATACAGCAGATTTGTTTAAGAAGCACAATTTGGGCAGTGGGGTCAAGGTTATCACCAATGCCAATAGAATAATGATAGACTTGTATGTCAATCTCAAGTATGGTGTTTCTATCAGTGCCGTGGCAGATTCCCTCAAAAAAGCAGTCAAGTACCGCGTAGAGGAGTTTTCCGGTATGATAGTGGATACTGTAAATGTGAATGTAATAGGCGTAAGAGTTTAGTCTTTATGCCAGTTTTTGTTTTATAAATTTTAGTTATTTTAGTAGGTGAATTAGGTTATGCAGAAGAGTATAAATGGTGCAACATTTAGAAAGATGATTATGGTTGCAGAAAAAATCCTTAACAGCAACCAAAAATATATAGATAGTCTTAATGTTTTTCCGGTGCCAGATGGTGATACGGGTAAGAACATGTGGATGACTTTTAAGGCAGCATGCACTGCTGTTGTCGAAAGTGCAAACAACAATCTTGACACACTTGGCGAGGCATTGGGCAAAGGTGCTTTGCGTGGCGCAAGAGGTAACTCGGGGGTTATCTTGTCTCAAATTTTGCGTGGAATGGCAAACGAGATAGTTCTTAACACCGAGATGACCACAAAATCTTTTGCCAAGGCCATGAAGAATGGTGCACAAATGGCATATAAGGCCGTTACTGTGCCAAAAGAAGGAACAATTCTTACTGTTATTCGTATAATGGCTGATGCCGCCGAAAGTTCGGCAAAAAAGCATGCAGATTTTGAAGAGTTTTTTGAAGATGTATTAAATGCTGGTGAACAAGCACTTGCCCAAACACCCGAGTTGTTGCCTGTTTTGAAGGCGGCTGGTGTTGTTGACGCTGGTGGACGAGGTCTTGTTATCATCTTTACTGGTCTTTGCAAAGGGCTTACTAGTGATGAAGACTTTGATTTTGAAGTTAAACCAGATGAGACATTAATTCAAATTCAAAAGAATGAAGAATTTCATGTTAACTATATGGACCTTGCAGAAATTCAATTTGGTTATTGTACAGAATTTAAGGTTATTCAAATGAAATCAAAGACCACCGAGTCTGATATCGATAAGTTAAGAGAAAAACTTATGGAAATTGGCGACTGTGTTATTTGTATAGGTGATTTGTCACTTGTTAAAGTGCATGTACATACAAATGAACCAAATCGTGCTCTTACATACGCCCTAGAACTAGGTGAAATTTGGGATGTTAAGATTGACAACATGGTTCAACAAAACCGCGAGTTAAAAGAAAAGCAACTAAAGGCCAACAAAAACACCAAGGCTTATGGTATTGTAACAATTGCATCTGGCAGAGGTGTTGCTGATGTATTTAAGGATTTGGGCGCAGATGAGATTATTGAGGGTGGCCAAACAATGAACCCAAGTGCCGATGATATCGTCAAGGCAGTCGAGCGTGTACCAAGCGATCATGTGTTTGTATTCCCAAACAACAAAAATATCATTCTTGCAGCCGAACAAGCACAAAATCTGACAAAGAAGAACATCCATGTTATCCCTTCTGTATCTATTCCCGAAGGTATATC
>JAFTCZ010000051.1 GCA_017454425.1 Clostridia bacterium
CCTATTATGATGCGTGATGCCGATTTTGGAAATGTAAGACTGAGGGGCTTTGGTGTATATTCGTTTAAGGTTGATGACGCTCGCACATTTATGAAAGAGGTATTTGGCACAAACGAAGTTTATACCGCGCAAGAAGTTGCAAATATTTCAAAACCACTTATTATTCAAGGTATGGCAGATGCTATTGCCGAAAGCAAAATAAGTGCTCTTGACCTTGCTGCAAATTACAAAGAATTTAGCGAAACAATTCTTAACACCAGCCAGCCAGAATTTAACAAACTTGGCCTAAAACTTACTAGTGTTGTTATTGAAAATATTTCCGTACCCGAAGAAGTTGAGCGTGCACTTGACGAACGCACAAAACTTGGCGTTATGGAAGACAAAATGGGTACTTACACTCAATACAAAATGGCAAACGCTGTCGAACAAGCAGCCAAAAACCCAAGTGGCAACAATCTTGCAGGCCTTGGTGTTGGGTTGGGTGCAGGTGCAACCATGGGTCAAGTTTTTCGTGATAATTTAACAACAGAAAACAAAGAAAAACAAAAACCTGCCAACTTGGTTGTTTGTGCCAATTGTGGTGCAAAAATAAAAGAAGGTGCAAAATTTTGCCCAGAATGTGGACAAAAGCAAGGCAAAACTTGCCCAAAATGTGGAACAGAAGTAAAAGAGAACGCTAAATTTTGTCCTGAATGTGGACAAAACCTAAGTGGTACAACAAAATGCCCAAAATGTAACGCAGAAATAAAGGCAAGCGCAAAGTTTTGCCCAGAATGTGGCGAAAAAATAACTAAATAAGGTATTTAGATGAGTGAAGTATATCTAAAAAACGATAATTATAAATGCAAAAGTTGTGGTGGCACACTACACTTTGACCCAATTTCGCAAAATCTTAAATGTGACAAATGCCAAAACACTAGGTCACTTCCCCACAGCAAAACTTTTGCAAGGCACCCGGTTGACAAACAGCCCGAAAAAGACCAACAATATAATGCTTGGGTGCAGGACAACAAAGTATTTAAGTGCGCAAATTGTGGCGCAAATGTTATTATTAATAAATACGAAATTTCAAATACTTGCCCATACTGTGCAAACAACCTTGCAATACAAACCGATGTATTGCCCGGACTTAAGCCTGATGGTATAATACCTTTTGCCTTTGACAAACAACAAGCAAATCAAAAGTTTGTAAAAAATGTTAAACGAAAATTTTATGTAAGCAGTGCGTTTAAGCGTCAACTTCCCGAAAGTAAAATAAAGGGCACATATATCCCAAGTTTTGTTTATGATATGCAAACTAGTTCCAAATATGATGGTGTATTGTATGACACAACACAATATGAGGGCAAAAAAACATATTCTTACAAAACAATTAACGGAACGCTAAACAAAAAATATTGTGATGTTATGGTAGAATCGAGCAGCAAAATAACCCAAGCGCAATTAAAAGAGATTTTGCCATATGATTTGACAAAAGCAACAGATTTTTACAATGGGTTTATTGTGGGATATACAGTAGAACACTATGCCGACACGCTTGCCACCTGTGAGCGTATTGCGCGCGAGTCAATTGACCGCATGATAAGAAAAGATATATTGTCAAAATATAACTATGATGGGGTTGACAAGCTAGAAATAAAAACGGCTTATATAAGCAAAGATTTTAATTATTTGCTTGTGCCAATTTATAAGTTTGAATATAATTATCGAAATAAACCATACACAACATACATGAACGGACAAAATGGTAAAATTGATGACAACTTGCCAAAATCTATACCAAAAATAATATTAACATTTTTATTAATAGTGCTTATAATATTATTGCCGTTCATTTTGGCGTTTGCCACTAACAATTAGGAGGTAAAAAATGAGTAACAAAATTGAGAAAGGTAAAAAATCTTTAATAACTTTTGGCATAATTCTGCTTGTATTAACTGGCATATGCTTTGTTGGTGCAGTACTATGCACTATTGCGGCTGCAACAAACGAAAAATGGTGGCTTATTGCTATTGCGGTTGTGCTTTATATACTTGGTATATTGGGCATTATTGTTGGCATAGTGTTTGTATGGACGGGCTGCAGTCTTAAGGCAACAACCGGCAACATAAGAGAAGGAAATATCGCCCTAGAAGGCGGCACAATTAATGCAACACTTTGCCCAAATTGTGGTGCAAAAATAAACCCAGATGACAAGTTTTGCCCACAATGCACAAAGCCAGTAAGCAAAATAAAAATTTGCAAAAGTTGCAAAGCCCAAAACGAAAGAGATGCAAAAGTTTGCACCAAATGTGGCGAGCCTTTATAAACAAAAAAACATTCTAAAGCAAGAATGTTTTTTGTTTTTCTTTATCAAAATTTTTGTTAATTTTATTTTAATTTTTCATTACAAAAATCAAGTATATATTTTATGATTTCATCTTTATTTAACTCATTAAGAATTTCGTGCCTGCAGTCAGCAAAAATCTTACATTCTACATTCAAGTTTAGGCCTTTGTACAAATCAAAAAGTTTATCTACTAGTTTGTGATTTTTTCCGCCTACTGGGTCACATGCTCCGCTAACAATTAACATTGGTGCTGTCTTGTTAATTTTTGCCAAATTTGCCTTTTTATAAAGTTTTGATAAATGCTCAAAAAAACTTACATAAAATTGTGCCGAACAAACATTTCCGCAAAATGGGTCGGCAACATATTTATCAAAAATACTTTCATC
>JAFTCZ010000052.1 GCA_017454425.1 Clostridia bacterium
ATAAATAATAAAGCATATTATCCTGTTATGTTTTTTCTAGAACCAAAAACACTTCTTGGTAAAATTGCAACAAATCGCGACTATAACAAGGACCTAAAATCTACATACAATTGTTTTTATAATGTTGCTTACAGCACCTTTGTAAGAGAAATTCCTGGCAGCGTGCTTAAGGCAGATATTTGTGGCAACACAACAACCTTAACATTAAACAATCGCGGATATAAAGATTTGCCTTTTGATGTACAAGAAGAAGATTTATTAAATGTTGAGGCAAGCAAAGAATTGAGTTTAGTAAAAAGTAGCGCACAATAGTACTATGCACATTTTGCATACTATGCACACAAAAAACATATACTATGCACATATTTTTGTATGGTATTATGCAGTTTTTATGCACAGGGTATTATGCACAAAAGATAAATAAAAATGGAGATATATTATGGATTTTTTGAGATTTAACATTAGAGAAAACAGCCAAAAAAATTTGGATAGATTGTTAAAATTTTGGAATTCTAGAGGAAAAGCACCATACAAATTTTCTTATCGTATTGAAGAAGAAGATGGTGAAAAGATATGCACCCTAACGACAGAAGACAACGAATCATTAAAGAGTGCAGTTCGCAGTTTTGCAATTGCGTTGCAGCGAGTTGATACACCAATGAATGATATTCGCGCAGATATGTTGGGTGGCAAAAAAATTGCTAAATTTTTGTATCCTACTGATATATCAACATACATTTGTGGATATGTTCGCAAAGATTTTGTAAATCAAATTGGTGCACAGAATTTTTTGGATTCTATCAAACAACTTTCTGTAAACCAAAAAACAAGACAACCATGTTTTGAAGCACAAAATGCAGAATACAAATTAATAAATTATGCGGTTAAGATAAAAAACAAAATTACTATTGCTGGCCAAAATTTTGATATTGAGGATGAATATTATCCTGTTGCTTTTGATTTGTTGACAAGTGAGTTTTCTCACAAAAATTCGGGTATGAAATTCAAAAGACCAAACACAGATATGTACACAACCGAATTAAGAAAACGCTATAACAAATTTTATAATGCAATACAAGAATTATACCCTCAAAAAGCAGATTCAAATTTTTATTGTACAAATTTGATAGGGGATATCTCGCTACCTAGTCAAACTTGTGTTATTGGTTGCAGGGATATGTACAACACTATCAAGCCATCAGTAAAAACATTAAAAATTAATACATAAACCTGCTTATTAACTAGATTTAATAAAATCTAGTTTTTTGTTTTACTTTTTTTGCAAAATGCAATATACTTTGTTTAATAAAAAACTAGGGGTGTATATGAGTAATTATTTGTTTGCATATGCAACTAACATATCCGAGGCCGAAATGCACAAGCATTGCCCAAATGCGGTTTTTAGGGGATATGGGTTGTTAAATGGCTTTAAGTTAGAGTTTTGTGGATATACCGGACACGCTATTGCAACTCTTACAAAAGACCGCAACAGCAGTGTTAATGTTGCCGTATGGGAAATGATGCCCGAAGATTATTATACTATTGGCAATTTTGAACAATTTCCGTACATGTACAAGCGTGAAAAAGTTAGCGTATTATTGTATGGCCGAAAACTTAAGGGTGATGTTTATCTTCTTCGTCAACAACTTTCAAAGGGTATGCCAAGTCAAGAATATTTGGACTTGTTAAACAACGCATATATTGAAGCGGGTTGGTCAACTGATGTGATTAAAAATGCATTAAAAAGTGTGCAAGAAGGTGAGCAAAAATGACAAAATATATATTGCCTAATTATGATAACTGCTGTGTTAATATGATATCTTCGGTTGCAAAGCATTATGGAATAAAAACAAAACACAAAACGCTGCCGGTTGCTGACAAGTTGTTAAAAAACAAATATCGCAATATTGTTGTTTTGTTGTTAGATGGTTTTGGCAAAGAATTATATAATCGCAAATGTCAAAAAGATGGTTTTTTTGCAAAACACTATGTTCAGGATTTGTCGGCTGTTTTTCCAAGTTCCACAACCCCCTCAACGGTTGCCTTTAAGACAGGTTGCACGCCACTTGAGCATGGTTGGTGGGCACACTTTTTGTATTTTAAGGAAGTTGGAACATCAGTCAATCTTTACCTAAATACAAATGCATATTCTCGCACACAAACAGGGTTAGAGCATATTGCACACATACTAATGCCATTTACAACAATACACGAGCGCATTTATCAAAAACACAAAGATGATGTAAGATGCTATGCAATTTGTCCAACAAACTGCCGTGACCAAGATGGAATTACGCAAATAACTTATGATAGTTATGACGAGATGGCCACTTTTGTAAAAACAGTTTGCCAAAGTGAAGGAAGACATTACGTTTATGCTTATTATGATGCACCCGATAGGATAGAGCACAAATTTGGGCCATATTCAAAAGAAGTAGGGCAAACACTTGCCGAAATTGAAGCCATAACCGAAGTGATGTGCCAAAATTGTCCTGACACTCTATTTTTGATATCTGCTGACCACGGGCAAACCCCTGTGCGAGAAGTAAGAGACTTAAGAAAATATCCAAACCTATATGATTGTTTATCTACTGCGCCAAACGGGGGCAGCCGAACCACAAATGTGTTTGTAAAACAAGGAAGGCATGCCGAATTTAGGAAACTTGCAAACAAATATCTTGGCGATAAGTTTTTGATATTATCAAAAAAACAGGTATTAAAAATGGGTTTGTTGGGTGATGGCGAGCCGCATCCCAAAATTGATGATACACTAGGTGACTTTTTGATAATTGCAATAGACGATTGCGGAATTTTTACCACAACACTTTACAATTTGCCAGCAATCTTGCCTTTTGGAACTCATGGTGGACTTACAAAAGAAGAAATGACCATTCCGCTGTTTGTATATAAAAATAAATAAAAGTATTTTACCAAGAAATGATAAAATACTTTTTTTATTAACAAATTTCGTCTGTTTTTCCTCGTGCTTTTGCACGAAGAGAGTGGTCTAATATCTTTTTTCGAATACGAATATTTTTTGGTGTAACTTCAAGATATTCATCATCATTCAAAAACTCGATGCAATCTTCAAGGCTCATAATTTTTGGTGGTGTA
>JAFTCZ010000053.1 GCA_017454425.1 Clostridia bacterium
AAAATGTAAATCAGTTAAAATTTCAGATAATGTACTAGAATACTCTTTGTCCATTCTATCTACATGTTTTGAAAGTCTTTCAAAATCTTTATCCATAACTACTCCTTTCCCAATAATAAATCTACAATAACAGCAAAACAACGAAAATTATCAACATCACTATTAGCTAAAGAAGAAGTAAAAAGAAAATCAACATCTTTTTGAATATCCATAATTAATCACTCCTTTTTTTCGTAGTCTTCACTATCTATAACTGCTGACACATCAGGTCTATTCTTTTTGGCTTGCCTACGAGCCTTAATGTTCTGCACTATACCAATAACATTACGAACTATAAGATATACAAGCAAACCCAAAAGCAAAGAACCCAAAATTATACCAATAACACTCATATACTACCCCCAAAATAGTTTTTCAAATTATCTTTTAATTCTTGTTGTTGTTTTTCCTTTTGTTTTTTAACTTGTATAATGGCAATCACCATTAATATACCTAAAATACAAGCAACTACAAACAAACTCAATAAACAAGCAAGAAAACAAGTAAGAAATAAACTCATTACAAACTCCTATTTAAGATTAATATCACCAATTGTATATGGCACATCTTTTTGCACCAACTCGTACAAATCAGCTTCACGAATGTTGCACAAAGCAATAATAATTGCCTTATCATAAGTCAAAACTTGTTTGCGGTAACCTAAATCTACCACCAAAGAGAAATAATCATTACCTTTTTTACTCTCTTTTCTCTCAATTGCTAAACTATACATAAATAAACTCCTTGTAAATTTTTTTCATAGTACAAAGACAATTTAATAAAACGCAAAAGACAAGTTTTGCGCATAATATGTACTAAAAATAGCATCTTTTATTACAATTTGATATTTAATAATCATTTATATATATTTATAACAAATTGCATAATAAATTGTATACCAAAAATAATTTAGTCTGTCTCATTGAACTTAATTTGTTAAAAGTGCATAGTAGTGGTGTGCATAATATTCACTAATTATCAAGTGCGCTGAGACAGAGTGCTTTTTTATTATCCGGCCACTCACCTTTTGGTTTCACTGAATTTTGTGTAAGATAGAATAAAATTGTTAAAATGTTCTAAAAGTATTTTACAACAAAAGAATAATTTGTTATAATCATATTAATTAATTTGTGAGGTGTAAATATGTCAGAAAAATACTATGACGAACAAAAGCTATCTACCACAGAAAAACAAAGAATACTTCGTTCGGAATTGCCTTACTTTTGCAGCGAGTTTTTTGTAGGAACACAAAATCAAACCACTCCCCTAACACAACTTAACTATGCATATGACTTGCGCATTTTCTTTGATTTTTTGGTTAAGCAAATACCCGAATTTGCAGGAAAACGCGTTAAGCAATTTGACTTTATGGACCTTAACAATGTGACAGCAACACATATCGAGCAGTTTTTAGATTATCTTACCGCATACGAGTTTAATGGCAAAACCTACCAAAACAACGAAAAGGCAAAGGCGCGCAAGTTGTCAACCGTTCGCTCATTCTTTAAGTACTTTTTCAGAAAAGGCAAAATTAATGCCAATGTCACAGAAAAGGTTGCTATGCCAAAGCTTCACGAAAAAGCCATTGTTCATCTTGAGGCAGACGAAGTTGTCAATTTGTTAGATTTGGCAGAAACAGGCTATGCCCTCACCCCTACCCAACAAGCCTTTCATGAGCACACCGATGCGCGTGATTTTGCAATAATAACGCTTCTTTTGGGTACGGGAATTCGTGTCAGTGAGTGTGTTGGGCTTGATGTCGAGGACATAGATTTTAACATCAATGGGTTTAAGATTGTAAGAAAAGGTGGAAATCAAGTTGTTTTGTATTTTGGTGACGAAGTTGCCAAAGCCCTAAAAAAATACCTTAAAGCTCGTTCTGAAATAAAAGATCTGCCCGAAAACGAGCATGCCCTATTCTTGTCTTTACAAAAAAGGCGTATATCAACCCGGGCTGTACAAAATTTGGTTAAAAAATATAGTTCTATCGCTACCCCACTTAAGAAAATCAGCCCTCACAAATTGCGCAGTACATATGGTACAAATTTGTACAAAGAAACACAAGATATTTATGTTGTTGCTGATGTGCTTGGTCATAAAGACATCAATACAACAAAAAAGCATTATGCTGCAATGTCTGATGAAATTCGCCGAGCAGCAGCAAACAAGGTTAAATTAAGAGAAAATAACCAAAATTAGAACAAAATATTCGAACAAATGTTTGACAAACGGATAAAACAATGCTATAATCCTTATATAAATTAATTTGGAGGTTACATTAATGGCAAAAGCAATAGAAGAAAAAACCGCACGCTTGTATGATTATATCAAGCAATATCAAGCAGAAAAGGGCTTCCCTCCTTCAGTAAGAGAGATGTGTGTGGCAATGCATCTTAATTCGACATCTACTATCACATACTATCTCAATCATCTAGAAAAACAGGGGCTTATTCGTCGTGGCGCTTTCAAAAATCGCGCTATCGAAATAGTTAATCGTGCAATTCCTAGTGACAATATTCAAAATCTTGAGTTTATCCGCAGTTACATTCCCGTGCCAATTTTGGGTAAAATTACTGCAGGACAGCCTATTTTGGCGGTTGAAAATTATGAAGAAGTTTTTTATATGCCAGCAGGATTATTTAGGGGCGATGACCTATTTATGTTAACCGTATCTGGTGAAAGCATGATAGAGGCTGGCATTATGGACGGTGACAAAGTTGTTATACACAAGCAAGATACTGCCGACAATGGTGAGATTGTTGCAGCATTAATTGATGACAGCGCAACAATCAAGCGCTTTTATAAAGAGCAAGGTCATTATCGACTGCAACCAGAAAACAGCACTATGTCCCCAATTATTGTAGACCATGTGACAATAATTGGCAAGGTAGTAGGCTTAATTCGCAATATGTAACAAAAAACGCATTTTAACCATGCGTTTTTTTGTATTCTTTATAAAATTCTTCCAAATTTTTTAAGGCTTTATCTTTTTGTGTGTCAACATCTACCCATTCACAGTCCATGTGCCTAAACCATGTAACTTGTCTTTTTGCATAATTTCGAGAGTTTTTCTTTATGTCACTAATGGCTTGTTCTAATGAAATTTCATTATTCAAATATCTGCAAATTTCTTTATACCCTATTGCACGCATACATTGTGCATCGTCTTTTACTCCCATTTCGTGAAGTGCTTTTACTTCATTTACAAGACCTTGCTTTATCATATTGTCTACTCTATCATTAATTGCTTGATACATTTTTGCCCTGTCACGACAAAGACAAATGTGTTTTAGATTGTACGGAGAGGCTTTTTTATTATCGTTTGCATCTTTTTCAAAGGAATATTGCTTTATTAAACTTTCAATATACAATCCTGTTCCACCCAAAACAACAGGCAAATTTCCTCTTTCCCAAACTTGTTTAATAATTTTTTGGGCGTCTTTTACATATTGATATGTGTTATAGTTTTCAAAAGGAGACACAATATCAATCATGTGATGAGGGCAAACTTGGGCCTCCTCTTTTGTTAATTTTGATGTGCCAATATTCAAACCACGATAAATCTGCATAGAATCGGCAGAAATTATTTCTATATTTAAGTTTTTAGCAAGTTCAAGCCCAAAAGATGTCTTTCCTACCCCTGTGCTACCACTTATTACAAGCAAATCACCTATCATAATACCCTCTTAAACCATT
Organism: Clostridia bacterium; assembly: GCA_017454425.1. Next base: position 3,736 of record JAFTCZ010000053.1, read on the forward strand.
TATCTATTTGATTGCGGGTTATCTCTACCACAAAAGGTCTGCCATGCGGACATTGCATAGTCATTTGTCCACTCGAAATTCTTTTAATAAGCACGACAAGCTCATCACGGTTAAGGTCATCTCCGCCTTTTACAGCATGTTTACAGGCATGTTGTGCCAGTTTATCTTTTAATATATCTTCGGTCTTTAAGGTCAAAAATGTATTAAGTTCGGACAAAATTGAGTTAAAAAACAAACCAATATTAAGGTCAGCCAATGCTGCAGGAATGGTGCTTACCCTAAAGCTATTGTTGCCAAAAGGCTCTATTTCAAAGCCCAAATCATTAAGTACTTGCAAATTTTTGTTGATAAATTCGCTTTCACTCGAGTTAACATCAAGCACAAAAGGAAGCATTAAGCCTTGTTTTTTTACTTCATTTTTTTGAACAGCTTGCACCAAGTTGTCATACAACAATCTTTCGTGCGCTGCGTGTTGGTCAATTAAATACATTTTGTCATCAACTTCAACAATAACAAAAGTATTAAATACCTTCCCTATTACCTTTAAGGATAGTGCGGTGTCATCAATTAAGTCTTCTTGGGTTAATATTTGTTGTTGTACAGGTTTTGGCTCGAAGGCTTTTGGTGTTTCTTCTTGTGTTGATGTATTAAAAAATGAAGTTGTTTGCAGTTTTTCTATTAAAATCTCGCCTGGTTGATAGCTTTGGTCATGCAAAGCCTCATCTTTATTGTCATTAGGGTTTTTGACTGCTTGTTTTAATTCATCTAAAAATTGGTTGAATTCCGCTTTTGCAGTAGATGGTTGCAAAACATCTGCCGTTGTCATGTGTGGCGCGTTATTTGAAGGAGTGTTAAAACTTGACCCATTAAAGTCATCATCAGCTTTTGCTGCCAAAAAAGTTTTAATTGCATTATTTATGGCATTATACATAACACCAAAGATGTGTTGTGCGTTTGCAAATCTAACTTCCATCTTATTTGGGTGAACATTTACATCTAAATCTTGCACAGGCATGTCTAAAAATAGCACATAAAATGGGAATGATTGTTTTAACATATATGGCTCGAAGGCACGGCTTATTGCTTGGCTAACAAGATAATCTGTGACATATCTTTTATTGATAACAAGAGTTTGATAAGTACGATTTGGCTTAAAATAATTTGTTTTACTAACAAAACCATATACACAGTAGCCATCATCTGTCTTATAATCAACAGGAATAATGTTTGTTACTGTATTTTTGCCATATACTGCAAAAATTGCATCATTAAGGCCTGTTCCTTGACTGTTAAAAATGACCACATCGTCTGCAACATATTTAATGGCAACATTAGGGTTTGCAAGAATAAGTCGAGTTAATAATGAAGTGATTTCACCCTCTTCTTGCTTTGGCTTTTTTAAGAACTTTGCCCTTACCGGAACATTAAAAAACAAATCTTGTACTGTCACGCGTGTTCCTGTTGTTGTGCCAATTTCGCCACTATCAACAACTTCTCCGCCCTGAATATTTATATAATTGCCAACAACATCATCTTTTGTTTTTGTTGTTATGTTTAATTTTGAAACTGCACTAATAGATGCCAAAGCCTCACCCCTAAACCCTAGGGTGTTAATGTTGTTTAGGTCTTCGGCAACCTTAATTTTACTAGTTGTGTGTGGCATATATGCAATCATCAAATCTTCTTTTGCCATGCCAACACCATTGTCACTAACAACAATTTTTGAAATGCCACCTAAGCTTACCTCAATATCAATTTTTGTAGCACCTGCATCAATTGCGTTTTCTATCAATTCTTTTACAATTGATTTTGGGCGCTCAACTACTTCTCCTGCCGCAATTTTATTAAAAACGGCTGGTTTTAATATGTTGATTTTTGACATCTTTATTTTACCTTTTGTTTTAATTCATTAAGTTTTGCAAACGCTTCTATTGGGCTGAGATAATTTACATCAAGAGAATTGAGATAATCCTTTATCTCGTTGTAGATCTGTGATATTGCCACCATATTGTCTTTTGCGTTATCGCTAAGGGTGTTTATGGTATGCTTATTTTCTTGATTTTCGTGCTCGTACAAAATTTGTTTTGCTCGGTCAGTAACATTTTCGGGAATTCCCGCAAGTTTTGCCACTTCTATTCCAAAACTTTTGTCTGCACTGCCGCGTACAATTTTACGCAAAAACATAACAGTATTATTAAATTCTTTGACCAAAACTTTATAGTTCTTAACTGCAGGAAGTTGCCCCTCTAGCACTGTTAGTTCGTGATAATGTGTTGCAAACAATGTACTTGCATGAATGTGATTTGAAATTTGCTCGACAACAGCCCATGCAATACTTAAACCATCATAGGTTGAAGTTCCACGCCCAATTTCATCAAGTATCAAAAGGCTGTCTTGTGTTGCATTTTGCAAAATGTTGGCAACTTCTACCATTTCGACCATAAAAGTGCTTTGTCCTCGCCCAAGGTTGTCACTGGCACCAATTCGTGTAAAAATTCGGTCTATTGGTTTGATGTATGCTTCGGTTGCGGGCACAAAACATCCAACATGGGCCATAAATGTGATAAGTGCAACTTGCCTCATGTATGTACTTTTACCTGACATGTTTGGTCCTGTTATTATTAATGTGGATTGCTCGGCGTCCAATATCGTATCATTTGGCACAAATTTTTCATCTTTGTTTAACTTCTCGACTATTGGGTGGCGTCCCTCAACTATTTTGATTGAATGTATGTCAGTATTAATGACAGGTTTGTGATAATTATTATTAAGTGCAACTTCGGCAAAATTTACAAGAACATCAACTTCTGAGATTGCATTTGCACAAGTTTGCAAGGCTGGCATTACACCAAGCAAGGTTGATCTTATTTTATTAAACAATTCTAGTTCCAACTTGATTGCGTTTTCTTCGGCATTAAGCATTGTTTCTTGCAAATTCTTTAATTCTTTGGTCATAAAGCGTTCGTTGTTGGTTAATGTTTGCAATCGGTCAAACCTAAATGGCAACATATCTGAATTGCTTTTTGGTACTTCAAAATAATATCCCATAATTTTGTTGTAGGCAATCTTTAGGTTGCGCAAACCCGTCAGCTCTTTTTCTTTTGCCTCTAGTTGGCTTATCCATGTTTTTCCGTCAATTCTGGCTGTTAAATACTCATCAAGTTGTGCATCAAAGCCAATTTTTATAAACCCACCATCTTTTATGGTGTTTGGTGGTTCAGAAATAAAAGCACGCTCAAGCATATCATTAATTGATGAAAAATCATCAATTGCATTAAAGCATGAAGATAATATTTTTGACTTAAACTTGCCAAGTACAGCCTTTACTTGTGGAATACGCCCAAGTGTTGCGCCCAAAGTAACGCAGTTTCGCGGTGTAAGATTGCCATATGCAACTTTTGCACACAATCTTTCAATATCACCGATATATTTTAGCGCTTCCATAAGTTCGGTGCGATTGATATTGTCTTTTGTTAATTCTTCAACCGCATCTAACCTATCATTAATAATTTGATAATCTTGCAAAGGGTGCTCAAGATAATTGCGAAGTTTGCGCGCCCCCATTGGTGTCATTGTTTTGTCAAGCACCCATAGTAGCGAACCAAATTTTTTGCGTTCACTTAAACTTTCACAAATTTCAAGATTAAGCCTTGTATTAATATCCAGGTGCATAAAATTATTATCTTGCACTACTTTTAGATGATTAATGTGCTTTAGTTCGCGTTTTTGAGTAACTGTCAAATAATCTAACAATGCTCCGACTGCAACAACTGCAAAAGGCCTATCTTGACAATTAATAATTTTCAAATCGCCAATACCAAATTGCTTTAACAAAATTTCACTTGCTTTTTGCAATTCAAAAACTGCATCAATATGCTTATAAAACTTTGGAACTGTATGTAGTTTTACACTCGTTAGGTCAAAACTCATTAAAAAGGCTGTGTTATTAGCAATAATTTCACTTGGAGTAATACTTACCAACAAATCATCAAGTTTATTTTGGGCATCTTTACCAATAATTTCTTGTACACTAAATTCACCAGTAGATATATCAAGCCAAGCAAGGCCCAAATGTTGAGGATCTTTTGCATAAACGCAAGCAATATAGTTGTTTTGATTATCTTGTAGTAAGTTTTCTTCCATAACCGTACCCGGTGTAATAACCCTAACAACATCACGCTGTACAATTTTGCCCGGTATTGGCTCGGACAATTGCTCACATATTGCAACTTTTTCGCCTAGTGCAATTAATTTTGCAATGTAAGTATCGGCCGAATGAAATGGCACACCGCACATTGGTGCCCTTTGACCATCACCACAATCACGACCAGTAAGTGTAATGCCAAGCAATTTTGATACCCTTTGTGCATCTTCAAAAAACATTTCATAAAAATCACCAAGACGATAAAACAATACACAATCTTTGTATTGTTCTTTGGTGTTTACATAGTTTTTCATCATCTGTGAAAGTGCCATAACTTCCCTCCTTTATATAGTTGCTATCAAATCTCCGTTTTTATAATCAACAATTTTTACATCAACAAATTGACCGGTAAAAAGATTAAGGTTTGGTTGTTTTGCTATTTTTGCAATTTTACCACATTGTAGTTTTGCAACCCACATATCCTCCAAATCTTCTTCAATAAGCACTTTTTGGGTTGTTCCAATCATTTGTGTGAAGATTTCGTTTGAAATTTTGTGTTCAATCTCCAAAAGTTTGTGAATTCGTTCTTTTTTGGTTGCAAGCGGAACTTGGTTTTCCATCTTTTCGGCAGGTGTGCCTTTTCGTTTGCTGTACATAAATATGTAAGCATTTGAATATCTAACAGTTTTAATTAAATCAACTGTGTCTTGATAATCTTGTTCTGTTTCGCCCGGAAAACCAACTATTATGTCTGTTGTAAGCACAACATTTGGTATTTTTGCCTTAATTTCGTTAATAAGGCCAAGATATTTTTCTTTGGTATAGTTGCGATTCATGCTTTTTAAGATTGCATTACTTCCTGATTGCACTGGCAAATGGATATATTTGCTTATTTTTGGATTTTTAGCAATAACATCTATCACCTTTGAAGTTAAATCTTTTGGATGTGAAGACATAAAACGCAATTCAAAATCACCCTTAAGGTCACATATAAGTTGCATCAAATCGGCAAAATCGATATCTTTGCCGTCAAGTTTTGAATGATAAGAATTGACATTTTGCCCAAGCAAAGTGATAACCTTATAGTTCATGTCAACAAGATTATTTACTTCTTCTAAAATACTTTTGACATCTCGGCTTTGTTCTCTGCCCTTTACATATGGCACAATGCAATACGAACAAAAGTTGTTGCACCCATACATAATGTTTACAAAAGCATGTAAGGTGCTGTCGCGACACATTTCTACGCCGTTTTCGTTTTCAATATAATCTTCGTTTGGGATAACTTGATTTTGATATTTCTTTTGTTGTAGGTAGGTATCAAGGTATTTACCAAAAAACTCTACATTATTTGCACCAAAAATAATGTTTATAAAAGGGAATTTTTGCTTTAGATAATCTGCCATCTTGTTTTGTTGTGTCATACAGCCACAAACAGCTACAATAAGCCCCGGTTTTTGTCTTTTTATAGGCTTTATTGCACCAATATTGCCAATAATTTTCTGTTCGGCCCCTTCTCGGATGCAACAAGTATTAAAGACAATAATATCACTGTCTTTTATATCCACACAGGGCTCATATCCGCGAGCTTTTAAGATGCCTGCCAGTTTTTCACTTTCGTGTACATTCATTTGACAACCATATGTTGCAATATAATACTTTTTATTTGCCATTTTTACTCCAAAATCATTTTTAGATATTACCAATAAACTATACTACAAAATTGACTTTTTGACAACAAGTTTTGATTAAAAAGTAGTTTTTGCTACATAATAACCCATATGAAAAAATGGCTGAAAATATCATTAATTGTCTTTGTTTTGTTTATATTATTAACTATTAGCGGAATTAGTATTTTTATTGCTAATATTTTGCATGATAATCAGATTAATCTTGATATTTCAAAACTAGACAATTTATCAAAACAAGTTGCATTATATGATGCAAACAATAGGTTAATTAGCAATAATAATATAAATGGTGTTCCTACAATAAATATTGACGAACTGAATGATTATACAAAAAATGCCTTTATTGCTATTGAAGACAAAGATTTTTATAAACACCATGGCTTAAATTACAAACGAATTGTGAAGGCTTTTTTTAATAACCTAAGTCATGGCTATGTTAAAGAAGGCGCATCTACTATTACTCAACAATTAATAAAAAACTCACATCTATCAAACGAAAAAACCCTAAACCGCAAAATAAAAGAAGCTGTTTTGGCACTTGATTTGGAAAAAAAATATACAAAAGAACAAATCCTTGGTGCATACTTAAATATAATATATTTTGGAAATAATGCATATGGCATACAACAAGCAAGCAAATACTATTTTGGTCATGATGCCACTAGCCTTACCCTATCCGAAAGCGCAACTCTTGCAGGAATTATTAAATCACCATTGTTGTACTCACCCACAAACAGCAAAGAAAACTGCAAAAAGCGCCGTAACTTAGTTTTAGCTCAAATGCTGGCACAAGATTTTATCACAAAAGAACAATATAACAAAGCCATAAATGAAGAGATTATCTTGACAACTCAAAAAGATAATAACAATATATTTGATTATTTTGTCACCAAAGAAGCAATGAAAGTGTTGCATATGGACGAACCCACCTTGTACAACTCGAACTTAAAAATTTATACAACACAAGACGCAAAACTGCAACAATACATGGGCTTATGTATGCAACCTACCGACAAGCAAAATCAATACTCAAGCGGCATGGCAATTGATAGCCAAACAGGTGCAGTATTGGCCTGCACCAGTACACTTTCAAGTGTTAATGCAGACATTGCACGCAGTCCCGCAAGTTTAATAAAACCAATACTTTGTTATGCAAGTGCCTTCGAACACAATATTTTATCCCCCTCTAGTCCACTTTTGGACGAGCCCCTAACATATGATGACTATGCCCCACACAATGTTGGTGATAAATACTGTGGTTGGACAGATGTAAGATACAGCCTAGCGCACTCATTAAACATTCCTGCAATAAAAATTCTCGAATATGTAGGAATTAAACAAGCAAAAAGTTTTGCAACTCGTTTTGGGCTAAGTTTTAGCAAAAATGATAATCATTTGGCACTTGCACTAGGAAGCATGCAAAATGGCGTAACTTTAACCCAAATTGTTAGTGCTTATAGTGTTTTTGCCAATCAAGGTAAACAAACAAAACTCCATTTTATTTCAAAAATTATTAATCAAGATGGACAAATTTTATATCAATACTATCCAAAAACTCAACAAGTATGCAAAAAAAGTACTGCCTTTATGATTAATGATATATTAAAAGACAGTGCAAAATATGGTACAGCAAAAAAGCTTGCAAATCTTAATTTGCCTTTGGCTTCAAAAACAGGAACAAATGGTGCAAGTGATGGAACAAATACTGATGCATGGAACATAACCTACAATAACAAATTTTGTACAGGGTTTTGGTATGGCAATATCAGTGGCGATGACCAATACAACCTAACAAAAGAGCAAAACGGTGGAACAATAGCAACAAATAGTGCTTACAAGTTTTGGTCTAAACTAAAAACCAAGTATAATTTTGAAGATTTTACAGTACCCGATAGTGTTGAAAAAATAAACATTGATACGCGTTCATTAAAGAGTGCTCATACAATAGAACTTGCCGCACAAGGTACTCCCGACAGATATATTAAGATTGATTATTATCCAAAAGAAGCCTTGGACAAATTGAAAATATCAAAACAACCCAAAACTAACCAAACAACATTTACCATTGCTTCTCAAAAAACTGATGACTACTCGTTAAATATAACTTGGCAAAGTAAATTAAATAAGAATTATCTTGTGTACTTATCAAAAGACAATAAACCGAGCCTGCTTGCAAATCTTATTGGTGATGGACAAACCATGATTTATTTAATACAAAATCCACCACAAAATGTTAATTTTGAAATTTTTGTCCTAGAAAAAGATTACAAATCAACATTATATTCAAACAAATTAAAGATTTTTATATCAAAAGAGGCAGTCAACAATAAAATGACAAAACAGATGTCAAAAATTTGGTTAAACAAAAAAAATGTGTTAAAACACACTTTTTTTAATTAAGTTTAATGGTCATTTTGGTTAAAGTTTTATAAGCTTCTTCAACTAATTCATCAATATTTAATTTTGCTTCTTCTTTTTCCACATTCACAAGCGTTGGCTTAATAACTGGGTTTTTTGGCAAAAACACGGTGCAACAATCTTCGTATGGCAAACTGCTTATATTAAAAGTATCAATCTTGCGAGCAATTTCTATTATGTTTTCTTTGTCAAATGAGATTAATGGCCTAAACATTGGGATATTTACTACTGCGTTTGTTGATGTTATGCTTTCAAGTGTTTGACTTGCAACTTGCCCCAAACTTTCACCTGTTATTATTGCACCCGCACCAATTTCTTTTGATAATTTTTGTGCTAGTCTCATCATAATGCGGCGCATAATTGTTATCATATAGTTGTTATTGCAGTTGCGGTGAATTGCCTCTTGCACTTTTGTAAATGAAATGAAGTACAAATCAATATCGCCCAAATAGCCCGTCAGTTTTGTGGCAAGGTCAATAACTTTTTGTTTTGCTAACTCACTTGTATAAGGAAAACTAAAGAAGTGCAAGGCACTAACCGTCATACCTCTTTTTGCCATGCTAAAACCAGCAACGGGGCTGTCTATTCCCCCCGACAACAACAAAAGGCCTTTTCCGGCAGTACTTACGGGCATTCCACCCGCACATTTTATTATGCGAGTGCCGATATATGTATAACCATTCTCTCTTATATCAACCAAAATATTTGTGTCAGGATTGTGCAAATCAACTTTTGCATTAGTGTTGTTTGAAAGCACTATTTCACCAAGTTGTGCGGCAAAATCTATTGTATGAATAGGAAAAATCTTACTTGCACGATTTACCGTAACCCTAAACTTGCCTTCTAGTTTTATTTTTTTAATTTCTTCTATAATTCCTTCAACGCTTGTAGGAATGCATAATGCAGGAGTTAGGGTGTGCAAGCCAAAAACTTGTGTAAGTTTTTGAATAATGGCGTTTTCGTGTGATGGGTCATAATCACTTATGATATATCTACCCGAGATTTGCTTTAGGTTAAATTTTTCGTCTTTTAGCCAATATTTTATGTTGCGCATCAATGTTCTTTCAAAATATCCACGATTCGAGCCTTTTAAGTGAATTTCGGAATATCTTAACAATAAAACTTGCATACTACAATCTCCTTAAATTATTTAACTCTTCGGCAACTTTATCTACAACAAAATTCACTTCGTCTAAGGTATTGTTTTCACAAAAACTAAAGCGCACATTCCCCAAAATATCTTTTTGCGCCTGTCCCATAGCCGAAAGGATACGATTGTCCGACTTTTTGCTGCTGCAGGCCGAACCTGTGCTTACAAAAATTTGATGTTTTTCTAGCGCATGCAATAACACTTCTCCCCTTATGCCAGCAAAAGAAACACTCAAGACATATGGGCTAGAGGGCGCATCATGGGCGTTTATTATAAAATTTGTGCACTTATCATGCAATAATTTAATCATGGTTTGCTTAAGTTGTGTTACTTGCTTATAGTTTTTATCAAAATTGTTCATCATAATTTTTGCTGCCATGCACATACCCAATATGCCCGGAAGATTTTCGGTACCTGGCCTTATGCCCATTTCTTGGCCGCCGCCAAAAACCGAAGGCTTGAGATTTACCCCATTTTTAAGGTAAAACGCCCCTACACCTTTTGGCCCATGAATTTTGTGTGAACTAATTGTATAAGCGTCTACCGCCGTATTACTTAAATCAAGCCTAACTTTGCAAAAAGCTTGCACACCATCACAATGAACAAGGCAAGTTGGCACCTTGCTTTTTATAAGTTTGCTGATAGCTTCAATATCATTTATTGCACCTGTCTCATTACTTACATGCATAAATGACACCAGTCCTACATTGTCATCTAACAATGACAAAAGATGTTGTACATCTAATACTCCATCTTTTGTTAGATTGATAAAATCAACACCAAAACCATTGTTTTTTAAGTTTTTTGCCGTTTCATAAACACTTGGGTGCTCACCAATGCTAACCAAAATCTTTTTGTTTTTGCGTGTCAAACCATTAAGTATTATGTTGTTGGCCTCGGTGGCGCTGCCGGTAAAATAAATCATATCACGACTAGATGCGCCCATTAATTTGCATAGTTTTAATCTTGCATCATTTAATACATTCTTTGCTTTTATTGAAGGGCCATAAACAGAAGAAGGATTGTAGTACATGTTTTTACTACAATCGGATACAAAATCGGCAACCTCTGCATATGTTTGTGTAGTAGCAGAGTTATCAAAATATATCATAACTTCTCCTTATTTTTGTCGCAAGGTTGCGCCAAATTGTTTTGAAACAGCCTCGAGTATGTTATCAAAAGCCTCGTTAACCTCTTGTTGAGTTAATGTGCCGTCTTTTTTGCGGAAAGTAAGCTTCCATGCAAGATTTTTTTGATTATTTTCAAGAGGCTTTCCTTTATAAACATCAAACAACTCGACATCTTCGCACAACTCACCTGCTGTTTTCTTGATAAGAGTTAAGATTTCGCCACTTAAAACCCTGTCATCTACAACAACAGCCATATCTCTTACTGATGCAGGAAATTTTGGCAAAGGTTTTACTTTCTTTTGTTTCTTTGGTGGTATTATATCGAGATATAACTCAAAATAATAACAATCGGTGTTGATATCAAAATTTTTGACAACTTTTGGGTGTACTTTTCCAATCTTACCTACTATCTTGTTTCCAAGCATGATATCTGCACTAATGTTTGGGTGCAAATATGAAGTTTTTGAAACCTTGTATGTTGCAGTAACACCAAGTGTTTGCAACATCATTTCGGCTATTGATTTTATGCTTAAATAATCTGCACAATTTCGTGCATCAACATATGCAAGTACCGTGTTTTCTTGTGGCAAAGCACTGACATTTGCTGGTGTTTGGTAAGTACTGGCAATCTCAAATAAAGCAAAGTCACTATTTTTATGTGAGATATTATTTGATACTACCTCTAGTAAAGAGCCAATAAGTTGAGTGCGCATTATCGAATAATCTAGACTTAATGGATTAATAAGTTGCATATGATTGCGCAAACTAGAACCTTCTTGTATCAAAAGTTTGTCATATTGCTTTGGCGAAACAAACGAATAACTCATTATTTGATGAGCCCCTGTGGCACTTATGGTATCTGCCACCAAATTACGCACAATTTGTTTTTGGCTAAGCCCACCTTGAATAGATGATGTTTTTTCTAAATTTGTGCTTTGCAATTTATCAAAACCATAATATCTAATTAATTCTTCTACAATATCACAAGGTTGTTCAAGATCTGTACGAATTGCCGGTGTAATGCAATTTAGTTTTTTGTTTTTAATAGTTGCTATTATGCCAAGATTGCCCAAAATTCGTATAATATCCATTTCGGGTATTTGAATTCCTAACAATCTTTCAATATAATTAACATCAAAAGTGATAGTTTTGCCTTTAGAATTTACACTTATGTTGCTAATCATTTCGTTAGAAATTGTACCAATTTTTAACTCTGCGATCAAAGCAAGCGCCCTGTCAAGTCCCGCTACGCAAGATACTGGGGCAACCCCACGCTCAAAACGAGCACTTGCATCTGTTCTAAGGCCCAAAGTGCGGCTTGTTTTTCTTATGTTTTCACGCTTAAATGAAGCACTTTCAAAAATTATGTTTTTAGTAGTTTCACTTACGGAAAACTCGGCACCGCCCTTTATACCTGCCAAACCAATTGGCCCTTTTGCATCTGCAATAACAATCATATTTTGGTTTAGTTCGTATTCAATGTTGTCAAGAGCAATTACTTTTTCGCCTTTCTTTGCTTTTCTTACTACTATGGTTTGCCCTCTTATTTTGTCATAATCAAAAGCATGCATAGGTTGCCCTAGTTCAAACAACACATAATTTGTAATATCTACAATATTGTTTATTGGACGCATTCCAACCATTTTTAATCTTTGTTGCAACCACAAAGGTGATGGCTCAATTTTAACATTTTTTACCACGCAAGCAAGATAATATGGGCAATCTTCATCCAAAACTTCCAAATTAAAAGGCATATTTACTTTTTGGGCTTTGTACTTAAAACTTACATCTTTTAATGGTTTGTTTATGGCTGCCGCAAGTTCTTTTGCAAGACCTTTTACGCTTTGACAATCAGGACGATTGGCAAGAACACTAATATCATAAACAACATCATCTAGTCCCAAAATAGTTGCAACACAAGAACCCAAAACAACATCTTTTTCGTGAATAATCATTATGCCATCAAATTCTGCACCTTTGTATATGCTGTCATCAATACCCAATTCTTCTCCACCACACAACATTCCTTGGCTTTCTAGTCCGCGCATATTGCTAGTTTTTATAAGTTTGCCACATGGCAAATCGGCTCCATCAAGAGCAACAGGAACAATTGCCCCTTCAAAAACATTGGTAGCGGCAGTTATTATTTGAATTAATTTCTTTTTGCCTATATTTATTTGGCAAACCTGCAACTTGTCAGCATTTGGATGACGGGTTATTTTTTGGATTTTTCCTATAACAACACGCTCAAGGCCTTTGCCAAGATTTTTCATTTCTTCTACTTCATATCCAATAGAAGTAAACAAATCAGCAACTTGCTGTGGTGTATAGTCACTTAAATCAATAAAATCATTTAACCATTTATATGTTACTATCATTATTTTTCTCCTGTTACTTAAATTGTTTCAAAAATCTGACATCACCGTCATACAAATCACGGATATCACTAATGCCATATTTTATCATAGCAATACGGTCAAGCCCAA
>JAFTCZ010000054.1 GCA_017454425.1 Clostridia bacterium
GGTGCTGGTCATATAGATTTGTCTAAATGGTATTATGATATGCATTCTCGCATTCATGTAGAACATATTCGTAGTAATTCAAAAAAGATTGCACAATATATTAATAAACTTACATATCACTCTGTTAAAGATAGTGCAGGTTATTTAATATATAGTAGATAAATGCGGTGCAAAAAGCCTATTGAATGGCTTTGCCATATTTGATTTTTTGCACTCGCCCGTTTGTGCGTAGGGTAGAGTAGTGCAAAAAGTAAACTTTTTGCGTGTGTAGATAATGCCCGCCTATTTGTCCCGTAGGGTAGTGTAATATTATACCGCTTTTTGCAGTTACAAAGAGAATAAGTATTTGCTTTATTTTGAACAAACACGAATATTTAGATATGTTGGTATATAAAAAAAGAAAGAGATTATTTCTCTTTCTTTTCTTGTTTTTCTTTCTCTACCATTTCTTTATAATGTTTATCTATTAGTTTGTTTTTTTTCCTTTCTATGTGTGCTTTTCTTACTTTTTTTATTATATGGTATATAAATAGTGCAAATATTAATATGGCTGTTAATATATAGTATGTTAACATTTTTATAACTCCTTTTTACATTTTTGAAAATTTTATCAAAATTTTTATTTTTTTGCAAGTTTTTGTTTGACATATGTAATTTTTTTTAGTATATTGATTATAACATAGTGCAATTGTGCGTAAAACTCGTGTTTTGCGCATAATTTAACAATACTCATTTTTTTACACTACTCTTGCCCTGCTTATAATTTATCACTCTGTCTCAGCGCATTTTAGCTGCATAATAGTGCTTCTCTCAGTCAGAGTGAAAAAAACAAATGAGGAGTTATTCATTAAAATTGCGTTATTCTGTCTGAGAGCATCATGTTATTATCAATTATTAAAAAATTAATGATAAACACCTCATTAAAAAAGCTTACTCTGTCTCACAGCACTATATAAAAAAAGATATATAAGCCCATATGACCTATATATAATCTTTGTATTAAACAATATATTATAAATTGCGTAGTTATAAAAAATGTTCGTATGTTCTAAATTTTAATAGGGCAGTTTTTGATATAATTTTCAGTTGACTTCTCTACCCTAAAAAATATTTTTTATTTCCACTCACCTAAATATTTGCAAAAGATAATCACCTTGTTTTAGTTCACTTCTCCGCTCTTTTGTATCCGGCAGCACGCTTAATACTATTTGCCAAAAGCGTTTTGAGTGGTTAAACTCACAAAGGTGCGCTAACTCGTGGACAGCAATATAATCGACAAGCCTGATAGGAAGCATGGCTATGCGCCAATTTAGTTTTATTTCCTTTTTGCTATTGCACAACCCCCAACTTGTTTTTGTATTATTAATAGACACATTTTGTGGCATAAGGTGCATAATATTAGCATATAGTGTTATGCGCTCTTGAGCAAGCTTTGTGGCATGTTGTTTGTACCACTTAATGATGTTGGGCTTAATTTTATCTTTGGGCATTTTGTATGGAATGTACAAGGCATCATTGTAAAGTGTAATCTTTTTGATGTTGTCAGCAAGTGCAAGCCTATATACAACGCCTTCGAACAATATCTTTTTATAATTAATGATATCCTGATTTAATATAGATCGATTGATAATCTTGGTTTGATGCTTAATTATCCAATCTTGGCGTTTAACAATAATACTGTTAATATAACTAACAGGACAATCAGTTGGGGCCTTTACAACAACCTTGCCTTGTGGTGATATAAGAATTGATATTGTCTTGCGTTTTGACCTAATTATCGCATCAACAGTAATCACAGCGGTTGCCTCCTTTGGTTTATTATATTATATCACATCCAGTTAATTTGGCAACTCATTTTGATACTATGCAACAAAAATCGTAGTACTATGCTATTTTTCGTGATTGTTAGGCGTTTTGCGTGCATAATACCCACAAAAGTCTTGACAAAATTTGCATTATAGGTTAAAATAAATCAACCATATAAACCCGGAGGATAATATTATGCAATTAGGTAACCTAAACTTGTTGATTTTGAAATCAATATCAAAATCCGAAAAGTATGGTCTAGAGATTATTGATGACATTTCAAAGGATACCAACGGTGCAGTTGTCATCAAACAACCTAGTCTGTACAGCGGTTTACGCCGACTAGAGCAAAGAGGTCTTATCTCAAGTAGATGGGAAGACAGTGAAATTGGTGGACGCCGTCATTATTACACAATAACCAATCTTGGAAAAACAGAACTAGCAAGTCACACCGAGCAAGAGTTTGTACCAGAAGCAAAAACTGAAGAAAACACCACTGCCCCACAAGAAGTATTTACTGAAAATGTTTTTGCAGAAAATGTTGAGGCAAAACAAGACGAAGCTGTTTCTGCCAGTGATGAACAACCTGCAACACCAAGCATGAAGCAACCTACATACTTTGAGCAAATTGATAATAAGGAACAAGCAACAAACTATGCCGAGTATGACCCAACAAGTGACACTGAAGACAAGCCAAAAACCTTTAGTGACACAATGCGTGATTATGTCGAGCCACAAAACGAATACAACGAATATAAGTTTGACGAACAGCCAACACAAAAAACCGAGCAAGAAGAACCAAAAGAAGAAAACGCAAACGCCGAGGCTGACATCATTGACAGCGCACAAAAAATTGCAAACGGATACGAAGCTCCGCAAGACACTGTTGTTGAATATGTTCATTCAAACAAAGAGGCTGATGACGAAATTAACTATAAAGACATTTTGGGCGACCTGGACGCAAACCTAAACGATGTTGAAGGTGAACCACAACAAGCAATGCAAAATGAGGCAATCTTAAATGCAGAAGACAACGCCGAAGCAGCAACACAAGATCGTCAAAAAAGCGCTTATGAAAAAGAACTAGAACAAATACTTCTCTCTTCTGAAAAAGATGATGCAACACATCAACTAACAATCAAAGAAACAGATCGTATGGAAGAAGTAAACCACAGATATGGTGAAGGCCCAATGTCATCTGTTCACCCAGATGAAGTTGTTGAAGACGAAACTTTTGATGAAAATATTCACAAGATCGCTCCAAAAGATGTTGGTTTTACTTACCTAAACCAAGACAACATAACAGTCAAGCCTTACAAAAAAGCAAACAAAAAGGCAAACAAAACAGGCTTGTTCTTAAATGTTAACAAATTTAACCTTGTTCGTGCTTCTATTATGTTTGTATTAATGGCACTAGAACTTACCTTGTTGTACTTGATTGGCAATGCAAATGGTTTGTTTGAGGGCCTTGGTGCAACAACCACAATATTGTTTAGCATATCTGCTGCTGTTGTTGTTTTGTACTTTGCAATTTCATTAATTTATACATTACCAAACATATCAAAGAAAAAGAGTATTCAAGAAATTGAATTTGGCAAAGACATTTTGTACCGATTTATTATGTTTGCCTTTATAATTCTATTTATCATTGGCCTAAACCTATTTATGGGTATGCCAAACACAATTAGTTGGTTGATACCTGCTATTATGACAACAAACATTCTTATTTCTTGGATTGTTGGTATTATCATGTACAACACAAAAGCTTTTCATGCATAAAACAAAAAGTAGTCTTAATTTAGACTACTTTTTTATTATCTATATCATTTGATGTTGTGTCATCGTCTTGTGGCGGTGGCAATAACAAAACCTCGGAAGAATCATCAGTTTGATTATTATCAGTTTGCATTTTTAATTTATTCTTTTTGCCTGACATTTTTTGCGCCCACTTCCCTAGTGTTTCTTCTATTTGGGGTTGAAATTTATAAGCCAAAATAAATAGTGTTGCCATAATTAACACAATAATTGCCCACACAATT
The DNA here is from genome assembly GCA_017454425.1 of Clostridia bacterium. The sequence goes on from JAFTCZ010000054.1 coordinate 3,846, forward strand.
AAACCCCAGCCCGAATAAGGAATTATTTGGCCGCTGCCCAAATAACATGTCATAATAATGCCAATTGGACGAGTAAGGATAATAGTTATCATAAAATATCTAAATGACATTGCTGTCATACCTGCAACCATGCACAAAATATCATCAGGAAACAAAGGAAACAGCATCATTAAGAAAAATAAATACTTCCCTTTTTCGTACAATAATTTTGAGTATTTTTCGGTTGTTTCTTTGCCCGCTATCCAAATGCAAATCTTTTCACCAAAACGGTCACCCAGCCAAAAAGCAAACACCGAGCCAAGCATAATGCCAATAAGGCTTAATAGTGTTGCCAAAAACGGGCCAAACAAGGCTGTTCCGGCAAGGGTTGTTACCATTGCTGGCAGTGGGATAAAAGTAACCTGTAAAAATTGTATTAATACATAAAAACTCATGCCCCAACCGCCCGTTGAAGCAACAGCATCTTGCAACGCCTGTGGACTTGAGAAAATCTCTTGCCACCCAAGCAGTATAACAACATAATAGCCCCAAAGCACTATAAAAACAATAATTGTTGATACCAAAACAAGTTTAAGCCAAGATTTTAGTTTTATGCCAAAAAATATAAAAGCGCACATTATTAATGCGGCACAAGCAACAAGCCATAAAATTGTATAAAACTTGCTCATTTTTAGCAAAAATACAATGCAAAAAATATTAGCAATATTCAAAATTAAGCTAATAAGCAAATATAGTATATAAGACTTACGGCTAGTCATTTTTTCATCATCGTTTTGCATAGTTTATGAATTGTAGCATCCTTTTGTTGAATTGTCAATCAATAAAATATTTACTTGACTTAAAAGACAAAATATTATAAAATAATTTTTAATATTGGAGGGATTGGATATGGAGCCTGTTTTAGAAATCAAAAATGTGTCTAAAGTATATGGTACTAGATATGTTTTGCGCAATATAAATTTTAATATTTATGCTGGTGAAATTTTTGGGTTTATAGGTCCAAACGGTGCAGGAAAATCTACCCTTATGCGTATAATTACAGGCATGTCAACCCCAAGTGACGGCGAAGTAAAAATTTGCGGCCATTCAGTACAACAAGAATTTGAAAAAGCCATTGTAAATATTGGTGCAACAATCGAAAACACCAATCTTTATGGTTATATGACAGCAAAACAAAATTTGTCATATTATGCAAGCCTTTATCCAGATGTTTCGAAAGAAAGAATTGTCGAAACACTAGAAATAGTAGGCCTAAAAGACAGAATGAATGACCCTGTCAAAGATTACTCTTTGGGTATGCGCCAAAAAATTGGACTTGCCCAAGCCCTATTGCATGAACCAAAATTGCTTGTCTTGGACGAGCCAACAAATGGTTTGGACGCCGAAAGTGTTATTCACCTTCGCCAAATATTACGAAAATTGGTTGCCGAAAAAAACATCTCGGTTTTATTAAGCAGCCACAATCTTAGTGAAGTAGAACAACTGTGTGACACTGTTGCTTTTGTAGATCATGGCAGTATCATAGAAACCCAAACAATGAACAAAATAAAGCAAGAAACAAGCGAAACATCACGGTTTAGAATTCGAGTAAACTATCCAAATTATTCTGCCAAGATGATTTATCTTAAATACAATCTTCCTGTTGAAGTTGCAGGAGATTCTGTTTTGATACCTTGTCAGGATACGGTCCTTCCAAAAATTCTTGATTCATTGCGTGCCCGAGATATTCAGGTTTATGCTATTAATGTAGAAACAAAATCATTAGAGGATATTTATATTGATATTATAAAAACACATAACAAAAAATAAGGAGATAACAAAAAATGTCAAAAATGTTTCGTTTGATAAAAGGAGAACTTGGCAAAATGCTGCTCCGCCCTATGGTGTATGCTGTTGTGATTTTGCTTGTTGGGGCTTTGGTTGTTACCTTTTTATCTTTTGCAGCAGAAGACAAAAGCAATACAACAAATTATTACAGTGATTCGTCATTAAGCAATAACCAAGCGGTTTTTCAAAAATTTAATACAACGGGTGATGTTTATGGAAAACCTTATTCTGACAAATTAATATATGACAGCCTGCAAAAACTTAACTTTTATCATATATTGGCAGGAGATGAGCCCAACACCATAAAAACAAAAACGACACTTTCGACGCTGCTTACACATTTGGAGGATACCTATACTCGCACTTACAAGCAATATCTTAAAGATGGTAAGTCTAGTTTTACAAGCGAATATGCAACAGCCTGCAAAAATACCATTGATTCTATGATTAGTCAGTTTACCGAATTAAACGAAACATACTCTACAATAATCAATTATGCTACCCCTGTTGCTTTGGTCAAAGATGCCGACCGCAAAACAACAGTCGAACTTATCACCATGGCACTGGGTTATCTTAAACCCGAAACACCTTTTACTGACACATCAACTTACGAACAATTTGACAATCTTCAAAAACAAATAGATGGCCGCGAAATTTTTTCAAAACTTAATGACCTAATAAAGAATATAGAAGACATTCAAACCAAAATTTCAATCTCTCAACTTGATGAAGCACAAGAAATAATAATAAATGTACAAACATATTTGGGTGAATTTTACGCCGAAATAAGCACAAAAGTAGATGACGAAACAATAAGTGTAGATATTATAAAAGAAAATGTTACTCGCTATCACTTAATTTGCAAACAAACTTCATCATACATAACAAATTTGTTGCTTAGTTTGTCTTTGTCTGGCATGTCTGATGGACAAATTAACAAACTTTACATCAACAACTCTCTAAAAAGTGGCGAAGGCGAAATATATACATACAAGCTTAAAGAAGCACTAACCATGGACAAATACCTTCTTACCCACTCTCCTATTCTTGCAAGCAATGATTATAGTTCTGCCCTGTCAGCAACAACATCATCAGCCAACCACATCAGTGCATTTGACTTTACTTATTATGGACTAGGAATTTGCAGCATTGTTGTTATTATTTTTGCAGTATTGTTTGGTGCAGGAATGGTTGCGGGCGAACAAACAAACGGCACATTAAGAATGTTGATGATACGACCTTACAGCAGGCACAAAATTATTTCCTCAAAAATAATATCAACTGTTTTGTTTGGTACAATTTTCATCTTGTTTGCAACACTTATATTATTTATTAGTGGTGCAATAATGTATGGTGTTGACCTCACCCCAATATTGTTTGTTCTTAATGCAAGCACAGTAATAAGCATGTCACCTGTATTATACCTTTTGATATTCATGCTGTTAACAATCTTAAAGATTTATATTTATGGACTTATTGCAATAACAATATCAGTTTTGTTTAGGTCTAATGTAGGTGCTGTGCTTACATCAGTTGTGGTATATGTATTTACAATTTTCTTTGGCGCGTTCTTCTCGAATACATTATGGCTTACATACTTACCTGCCGGACACTTTGATTTGTTTAAGTACTTTGGTGGGTCTTTGGTTGGGGCAAACAGCATGATGTCTTTATCTACACCAATATTGCATGGCAGCAACATGATATTTAGTATTATATATACAGCTGTGATTGTTGGTTTGTTAGAATTCCTTACCCATTATGTATTCAAAAAGCGTGAAATTAAATAAAAGTGCAATTCTGCACTTTTTTTATTATGTTAAAAAAACAAAAGACATTCCTAGTACATACTAGTAAATGTCTTCTACCCTATTTATTGGCAGGGGAGCAGAGAATCGAACTCTGACCAATGGTTTTGGAGACCACTACTCTACCGTTAAGCCACTCCCCTATAAGCGTATGTTAATTATATAAAAAAACCGCAATCAAGTCAATAGAATAGATAAAAAAGTTTACAATTTGGGTTGTTTTTGTTATAATCAACAAATAAATAAGATGTTTTGCATCAAATGGAGGCAAAGATGAAAAATGTTATAATATACACTGACGGGGCTTGCAGTTGCAACCCGGGTCCTGGTGGTTGGGGCGCTGTTTTGATGTTTGGGAAAGCCCAAAAACAAATTAGCGGATTTGAGGCAAACACAACAAATAATCGTATGGAAATGTTGGCTGTTATTAATGCCCTAAAACTATTAAAAGAGCCTTGCATAGTCGACTTGTACAGCGATAGCGCATATGTGGTCAATGCCTTTTTGCAAGATTGGGTTGGATATTGGAAAACCCACAACTGGCGCACAAGTGGTAAAAAGGAAGTAAAAAACATTCCTCTTTGGAATGAATTATTAGAATTGTGTGATGTGCACCAAATAACTTGGCACAAAGTAAAGGGCCATGCTGACAACGAATATAACAATTTATGCGACAAACTAGCTCGTGATGAAGTTGATAAATATCTTGCAACTCTCCCAAAAGAATAAAAAAACAGGCGTTTTGCCTGTTCTTTTTATTTTGCATAATCTATTGCCCTAGATTCGCGAATTACATTAACTTTTATTTGTCCTGGATATTCCATCTCATTTTGTATTTTTTGTGCGATATCTCGTGCAAGAATAATTGCTTGTTCATCAGTGATAACTTCTGGCTTTACAATAATACGCACTTCTCGCCCTGCCTGAATGGCAAAAGATTTTTCTACTCCCTTAAAGCCGTTGCATATACTTTCTAGTTTTTCAAGGCGTTTGACATAATTATCTAGTGACTCACGCCTTGCACCTGGCCTAGCACTAGAAATTACATCTGCGGCTTGCACCAAAATTGCCTCGGTGCACAAAAAGTCAACATCACCATGATGTGCCTCAATACAATTAATCACCTTGTCATTTTCGTGATATTTCTTTGCAAGTTCTACACCAATTGAAACATGTGTGCCTTCTTGCAAATAATCTACCGCTTTGCCAATATCATGCAACAAGCCACCACGCTTTGCTGTTTGTTCGTCACACCCAAGTTCGGCGGCCATTTTTGCCGCAATACTTGCGACCTCCATACTGTGTTTAAGTACATTTTGACCATAACTTGTTCGATATTTCAATCTTCCCAAAATTTTAACAAGTTCGGGGTGCAAGCCATTTATGCCAAGTTCTAGCAATGTGCTTTCACCCGCTTCTTTTATATCTTGGTCAATATCCTTCTCAACTTTTTTGACCGTTTCTTCTATGCGTGCCGGATGTATGCGGCCATCTTGCATAAGTTTTTGAATTGCGATGCGCGCTACTTCCCTTCGCACAGGGTCAAAGCATGAAAGAACTATTGCCTCTGGTGTATCATCAATGATAAGGTCTACACCTGTGGCATTTTCGATAGCCTTGATGTTGCGCCCTTCACGACCAATAAGCCTACCCTTCATATCATCATTTGGCAAACTTACGGTTGCAACAGTGGCTTCGCTTGTTACATCTGCCGAATACTTTTGAATAGATTGACCAATTATGTCTGTGGCAATCTTTTTTGCATCGTCCTTTAATCTTTGCTCAATATCTTTTAATTGATTTGCTGCTTCTAATTTTGCTTCATCTGATATTTGTGCAATTAATTGTGATTTTGCCTCTTCTGTTGTAAGCTTTGCAACTTTTTCTAATTGCTGAACCACCTTTTGCCTTTCGTTATTCACTTGAGTATATTGCAAAGCTAATTCGTTTTCTTTTGCTACTAAATTTTGCTTATATTCTTCCAAACTTTCACTGCGTTTATCTAATGATTGTTCTTTGCGATTGATAAATTCTTCTCTTTGCATGTATCTATCATTTAATTTATCAATTTCTGCTCGTCTAATTTTTAATTCGTTTTCTGTATCATTCTTAAGCCTCAAGACCTCCTCCTGAGCCGAAAGCATTGCTTCCTTTTGGATTGTCTTGGCATTTTGTTGTGCCTCTTTAATTATATTGTCTGCTGTTGTCTTTGCTTTATTAAACTTTTTGACAACAATTAATCTATAAACCAGTGTTCCACCTAATGCCCCAAAGGCTATGCCGCCAATTATTATGGCAATAAGTGAAACAACTTCTAAACTAACGCCAAGCAATCCAATACTATATATATTTATTAGCATCAGTTTGCTCCTTTATAAATTTTGTGGTGCATATTAATGCACATAATTATTGTATAATATTACATATTAAAAGTCAAGTGTAAGTATAAAATAAAAAAATATTAACTACCTGTTAATACTTCATTTATACGAAAAACAACATTTTCGGTACTTGCACCTTGGTCTAATATGGCCATGACCGTATCTTCGCCAAAAACACAACCAAGCATATCATCAATAGCCAACTTATCCAAAAAACTTGACACCATCGAAGCAGTGCCTTTAACCGTCTTTAGAACCACAAGATTGTTAACACCTTTTACAGAAAGAACGGCTTCTTTGAATAAGGCTGTTGTTTTGTTTGTGCCAACCTTTTCTTCCGTATCAATAAAGGCATATTTATATTTTTTGACCTTACCAACAATCTTAATTAACCCCAGTTCTTTTATGTCTCTTGAAATAGTTGCTTGGGTGATGTCAAAACCATCAGCACGCAAAGCGCTGACCAGTTCTTCTTGAGTTTCGATTTCTGAATTGCTAATAATACTTATTATTTTGGATTGTCTTATGTTTCTAGCCATAGCATTTCCTCCATAGTGTATAAATATCAAATACGACTAGTGATATTATATAACAAAATTTATAATTATGCAAGCCTTTTATGCATAATTATACAAAAAATTTTTGCATAATTATACAAAATGAAGTTGGCTTAAAATGGGGTTTTGTTTAATTATGCATTATATTTATGCATGATTATTCATATAAGGTCATTTTCTATTTTTGTTGCGCACAAAAAAACCTATTATTTTACTTACCTTTAATACAATTTTATTAGCATTAATCATAGCATAAGTTTTGCCTATTGCTTTGCCCAAAACATTAATACTTGCAATCAAACTACTAAGCAAAATTGATAAAACAAAACTGCTAATGCCTACCTCGTGCGATAACAATATAACACATATGGTGGCTCCTGCTGCCCCACTTAAGATGCTGCACACATCACCAACAACATCAGCGCACACCGAATTAACTTTATCGGCGTTTTTGATTAACCTGATTGCTATGTTAATTTCTTTAAGATTGGTTGATGATTTTAATAAAAAAGGTTTGATATCACTTGCCGTCACGGCCACCCCAATCATATCAAACAATACACTAACCCCTACCAAACAAAGCAGAAGTATGGTTGCAAGTAAAATGTTTGTATGTGAAAGCATGATTTCGGATATAACACCAAAAAAAGCACACAGGGCCAAAGAAAACAAAAAAACCTCAAAATACCACAATTTAACTTTTTTGAGGCGTAATTTGTTTTTATTAAGGACTTTTATATTGTTTGATATAATGTCTTTGTTTGATAAATTATTTTTGTTTATCTCATTCACATAATATTATATTCAAGATAGACAAATAAAAGCACAAAATCTAATCAAAAGGCTTTTCGATAAGACCATTTATTTCTTCCTGCAAAATGGTTATTTTGCCTTTTGTTTCGTTAAGGGTTTTATAACAATCTTTGGTAAGTTTTACCCCTTCATTAAAAAGTTTGTTTACTTCATCAAGCGTAGGATTATTGTTTTCTAGTTCTTGAACAATCTCACCCAATCTTTTTACTTGTTCTTCAAAAGTCATATTTACTTCTCCGTTTTTGATTTTACTTGGCATTGCAATTTTCCTTTATATAAATTAATTTCTATTTCATCACCAATCTGCACCTGACTGGCTGATGTGATGGTTTTATTATCTTTTATTGCCTGCGAATATCCCCTTTTCATTATCTGGATTGGGTTAAGCGCATCTAGTTTTGTGGTTAGGATATCAAAATCTGCAAAAATGTTGTTAAATTTTTCGGTTGATAATCTAACAAACTTGGCAACCAAAGCATACAAAGCATTTCCAGTAACCGAAACTTTTGCGTTTGCGCTTTTTTGTATTAACATTGAATATGTATCAAGATTATTATATATATCTGCAAAATAGTTGTCTACAAACCTATTCAATCGCTGTACTAATGAATAAAAGTCTCCCGAAATGGTTGAAATATCACTGCTTAGCAACTCCGCCGCAGCACTTGGCGTTGGGGCGCGCACATCTGCCACAAAATCGGCTATTGTAAAATCGGTCTCATGACCCACTGCACTAACAACAGGCTTTTGTGCCTCAAATATCGCAACAGCAACTTTTTCGGTGTTAAAACAACTTAAATCTTCAAGCGAACCACCACCTCTTGCCACAACAATAACATCTACATTCGTTTTATCAAGAGCCTTAATACCGCTTACTATTGTGTCCTCTGCCCCCACACCTTGCACTTTTGCCGGATAAAGCACAATATCAATCATTTTGTTGCGCCTGCGAGTGATATCTATGATATCATGAATAACAGCACCTGTCTCACTTGTTACGACACC